>NZ_JBIUHC010000077.1:0-48902 GCF_044627735.1 Cupriavidus sp. CuC1
GACGAAACCAGCCTCAACGAAGTAGGAAGTCAGCTTTGGATCTGTTTAGGCAGATTTGAGTAGGTTTGACAGAACGGGTGCGGCACAAGTCACTAGCCAAATCACTAGCCGTTTGTCGTATAGGCAGCCCGGCTACATTCGTGTTTACTTCGCTTGTGTTCGCTTGTGCCCCGATGGCACACTTGCAACACTGTTGCAAAAATAGAAAGCAGGGCCCGCGCCCTTGCCCTCGCAGCCATCCCATGTGGCGACGCCCGTTGGTCCTTCTGCTCTGTGCCTTCCTGCTCTTGGGGCAGGCGGGCGGCGTCGTCCACGCGCTTTCCCATCTCCACGCATCCCAGCAGAGCAATCCGTGCGCGGCACCGGCCGACCTTGAGCAGTGCGGGCCCGGCCACGACGCCTGCCTGCAATGCCTGGCCTTTGCGGCCGCCGCGGTGGCCATGCCGTCGGTGGCTTGCTGGCTGCTGCTTGTCAGTGCCAGGCGCTGGCATTACCCGCTGCTCGCCGAGCGGCACATCGCTCCCATCTTCTCGCCACGGCCCCGCAGCCGTGGCCCCCCTCTGACCGGCGGAATGTTCGCTTAGTGCATTCGCGCGGGCCAGATGGCCGTGCGCGACATCCCGATACCATCAGAGGCATTTCCATGTCCCGTTTCCCGCTTCGAGCCATCGCGGCCGGCGCCGCGTCGGCGCTCGCCTTGTCCGCCCACGCACAGTCGTCGCCAACCGACCCGTCTTCCTCCGCCCCATCCTCGCCCTCCTCGGCACCTGCGCCGGCAGCCAGCGCCAAGGCGCTGAACGCCGTCGTCGTCACCGCCAAGCGGCTCGACGAGGCGCGCAACGCCTTGTCGCCCGAGACCGGCAGCTCGGTCTACCGTTTCGACAGCGAGGACATCAACACGCTGCCCCAGGGAGAGAACACGCCGCTGAACCAGGTCCTGCTGCAGGCCCCCGGCGTGGTGCAGGACTCCTTTGGCCAGTTGCACGTGCGCGGCGACCACGCCAACCTGCAATACCGCATCAACGGCGTCATCATTCCCGAGCCGATCAGCGGCTTCGGGCAAATGCTGGATACGCGTTTCGCGGACGAGATCAAGCTGATCACCGGAGCGCTGCCGGCGCAGTACGGCTTTCGCACGGCGGGCATCGTGGACATCCGCACCAGGGGCGCGGCCGCCGATGAGGAAGGGCAGCCCAAGGCCTTCGGCGGCGAGATCGGTACGGTCATCGGCAGTCACGCCGACCATGAGCTCAACGGATACGTGCAGGGCGCAAAAGGGCCGTGGAGCTATTTCCTGAGCGGCTCCTTTGTCGAAAACAACCTCGGCATCGAGAACCCCGCCACTGGGCGCAATGCCATCCACGACCACACCGACCAGGGCAAGGCATTCGGCATGCTGTCTTACCTGATCAATCCGGACAGCCGGGTGAGCTTCATGTTTGGCAGCGCCGACAACCGCTTCCAGATTCCGAACCGGCCGGGCCTGTCGCCCTCGTTCAGCATCGATGGCGTGGCCACGCCACCCTCCGACCAGCTCAATGCCAACCAGCGCGAGAAGACCGATTTCCAGATCCTCTCGTACCAGAACAAGGTATCGTCCGCGCTCGATTTCCAGGTGTCGCTCTTCCATCGCACCAGCCGCGTCGACTACAACCCGGACCCGATCGGCGACCTGGCCTATAACGGCGTCGCCGCCAATCTCACCCGCAAGAACGAAGCCTATGGCGTGCAGGCCGACGGGAGCTATGTGCTGAGCCCGAGCCATACGCTTCGCAGCGGCCTGTTCGTGCAGCGCGAGCGGTTCGCCGTCAACAATACCTCCAGCGTGCTGCCTGCCGATGCCGATGGCAACCAGACCAGCGGCGTACCGTTCTCCATCGTGGACAACACCAGCAACACGGGCACGACGTTAGGCGTGTACCTGCAGGACGAATGGAAGGCCACCGACAAGCTGACGGTCAACTACGGCGCACGCTACGATCACATCAATACCGTGGTCAGCGAGCAGCAAGTGAGCCCGCGCCTGGGGCTGACCTACGATCTCACCAACGTCACCCGCTTGCATGCCGGCTACGCGCGCTATTTCACGCCCCCGGCGACGGAGAAGATCGATACCACGTCGGTGGCCAGGTTCCAGGGTACGACCAACGCGTTGCCATCGGACGCCAATACCAGTGTGCGCTCGGAGCGCTCGGACTACTTCGACGTGGGCATCTCCCACCAGGCCACGCGCAACCTGACGCTGGGCCTGGATGCCTACTACCGCAAGGTGCGCCATTTGCAGGACGAAGGGCAGTTCGGCAATGCACTGATCTTCTCCTCGTTCAATTATGACGACGGCAAGATCTACGGGTTGGAAGGCTCCGCAAACTACCGCCAGGGAAGTTTTGCCGCCTATGCCAACCTGAGTGTCTCGCGCGCTATGGCCAAGGGTGTCGAGACCGGACAGTTCCATTTCGGCCCGGATGAACTAGCCTTTATCGCCAGTAACTGGGTGCACCTCGACCATGACCAGACGGTGGCCGGCTCCTTCGGTACCTCGTACTTGTGGCGCGGCACGCTGCTCACCGCCGATGCCCTGTTCGGCAGCGGCTTGCGCAACGGCTTTGCCAATACCAGCCACCTGCCGGCCTATTTCCAGGTCAACGCTGGCGTGGCGCGCACGTTCGATACGCCGATCATCGGCAAATTCAAGGTGCGATTCACCGTGATCAACCTGTTCGATCGCTCCTACCAGTTGCGCGATGGCACGGGTATCGGCGTGGGCGCGCCGCAGTATGCACCGCGGCGCAGCTTTTACGTGGCCTTGTCCAAGCCCTTCTGAGCGCGCGAGCCGCTCACTGACTCAGGGCCGGGCCCCCGTCGCCTGTGAGGGCGGGGGTGGCGCCCGCAGGCGGCGTGCCGTTGCCGGCGACGGCGGGCGACGCTTCCTTCGTGGCAAGCCGCTGCGTCGTGCCCGCATCCCGGGGCCACACGACCACGTCGTCGTAGGCGTACAGGCGGCAAGCGGTGAACTTCTTGTCCCGGCACTGGCCCATTGCCTTCTCGATGGCATCCTTGTTGTTCGACCAGAAGGCATAGTGGCCATCGTCCGCCAGCACAAAGGCCTTGGGTGCCTTGCGGGCCAGGTATTCGGTGTAGCCACGGCGCGCGCGCTCGTAGGGCACGGCATCGACATTGTTGATGTCGGCATAGCCCGAGGCGGCCGGCAGGGACACTTCCGTATGGCCCAGGCCGCCGGCCACGGTCGGAATGCTGACGATGGAGTTCGTGCCCATGCGTACCATGATGACCTCGGGATAGTCGTAGGCCGCGCCCGATGCGGTATCCACAGCGACGCCGATCGCGCCGCCGAACAGGATGTTGCCGAACGCCATGGCCTTGGTGGTGGACTTGACCGTGGCCAGGCCAGCCTCCATCTCATCCTTGTCGCAACGCACGCTGAGGTCGCCGTAGGCACGATGGATAGTGACCTTGCCTGGGGTCTCGACGTAGTAGGTGCCTTTGCTGTTGGCCAGCTTGCAGGTCGCGCCCTGGACAGGTTGGTCGTCCTTGCGCGTTTCCACGCTGACGACCTGGTTCGTGCCGTTGACGATGGCTGCGCACCCGCTCGTCATGGCGCAAGCAGCGAGCACGGACAACTGGAATGACCTCATGCATTTTCCCCGGTGTTTTTTTATAGTCGCGGGGTCTTTGCCGGCTCGGGCGCACGCCCCGCGGTCCTCCTAACGCGCAAGCGGCCGTTGGGATACACAGACCCCCACTTCAGTGGGGGGGGCGGGGCAGTATTGGGGCGGGGTAGGGCGCGAGACCTTAGTCCACGCCGTCTGCCACTACGCTGATCTACAGGGCTGAAGCTTTCACCGCCCCGCTGGCAAAGAAGCGCTGCAGGTTTTCAAACACCAGGTCCGCCATCGCGTTGCGGGTCTCGTGCGTGGCGCTGGCGATGTGCGGCAACAGCACGACGTTGTCCAGCGCGAAGAGCGCCTGCGGGACCTGCGGCTCATTCTCGAACACATCCAGGCCAGCGCCTGCAATGCGCCCATGCACCAGCGCATCCACCAGCGCGGTTTCGTCGACCACGGTGCCGCGCGCGATATTGATCAGGAAGCCTTTCGGGCCCAGCGCTTCGAGTACCTCGGCGGACACCAGGTGCCGGGTTTCGGGGCCGCCGGCGGTGGCGATGACCAGGAAGTCCGCCCACCTGGCCAGCTCGGCCAGGGAGGGCTCGTAGCGGTAGGGGGCATCCTGCGCGGGGCGGCGGCTGTGGTAGCTCACCTCCATGTCGAAGCCCGAGCCGCGCCGCGCAATCACGCGGCCGATGCGGCCCATGCCGATGATGCCCAGGCGCTTGCCGCTGACGCGGGTGGCGAGCGGGAACTGCGCCTTCGGCCATTCGCCGCGCCGCACGAATCGGTCGGCCGCGCTGAAGCCGCGCGCCACATCCATCAGCAGGCCAAAGGCCGTGTCGGCTACGCAATCGTTGAGCACGTCCGGCGTATAGCCAACGGCGATGCCGCGCGCGCGCGCGGCGTCGAGATCGATCTTGTCCAGGCCAACGCCAAAGCTGGAGATGACCTTCAGCTTTGGCATGGCTTTGATCATCGCAGCGTCGACGCCGATCGCGGCGCGCGTGGTCAGCGCGGCGAACTCGCCGCCGTGGCTGGCGAGGAAGGCGGCGGGATCGGTCTCGGCCCACAGCGGGTGGACATCGTAGTGCTCGGCCAGGCTGGCTTCAAGGGGAGCAGGCAGGCGTCCGTGCTGGAGAAGGCGTGGTTTCATGAGAAGAGATCCGTATGGTTATGTTTGTCTGATGATGCTTGCTTCAGTCTGCGCTGAGCTTGTTGTCCTGGATGATCTTGGCATAGCGCTTGCGGTCCGTGGCGATCAGGTCGGCGAATTGCGCGGGCGTGCTGCCCACGGGAATGGCGCCTTGCGCGATCAGTTGCTCCTTTACCGCGGGCATCGCCACGACTTCCTTCACGCCCGCGGCGATCTTGTCGACGATGTCCTTGGGCGTGCCAGCCGGCGCCAGCAGGCCGACCCACGATCCCGACTCGGCGCCGGTGATGCCGGCCTCTGCCAGCGTCGGCACGTTCGGCAGCGCGGGCGAGCGGACCTTGCTGGTCACGGCCAGCGCGCGCAGCTTGCCGGATTTCACATGGCCGGCGGTCTCCAGGATGGAGGCGAACAGCATGTCGACATTGCCCGACATCAGGTCCGTCATGGCCGCGCCACCGCCCTTGTAGGGCACATGCAGCAGGTCGGTGCCGGTAGCTACCTTGAAGATCTCGGCGGACAAATGCGGCGAGCCGCCGCTGCCCGAGCTGGCATAGGTCAGCTTGCCGGGTTGCGTCTTGGCCAGCGCCACCAGCTCCTTCGGGTTTTTGGCCGGCAGCTTGGGCGTCACCACCAGGGCAAACGGCAACTCCGCCATCAGGCTGACCGGTACGAACGCGGCCGGGTCATAGCTGAGCTTCTTGTAGAGCGAGGGATTGATCGATTGCGTGCCGACATTGCCGGCCACCAGCGTGTAGCCGTCCGGCTTGGCGCGGGACACGATGTCCAGCCCGACATTGCCGGCCGCGCCGGGGCGGTTGTCCACCAGTACCGGCTGGCCCCAGAGCTGCGAGAGCCGCAGCGCCACCAGGCGGGTGCCCACATCCGTGCCGCCGCCGGGGGCGAACGGCAGGATGATGGTCACCGGCTTGGTCGGCCAGGCAACGCCGGGCTGGGCCTGCGCGCAGGGGATCCAGGCGCCGATGGCCAGGGCGATGAGTGCCGCGCGGCGGCTAAGCGTGGGGGTGTTGAACGAGCGCATGTCTTGTCTCCGGAAGTACGGCTTGATGGCCGGGCGCCATGGCGCGCCGGCACGCATTGGTTGGTGGCTGCCCGGGGGCAACTCACTCGGGCTGGATGCCGGCGTCCTTGGCCACCTTGGCCCATTTGCCCATCTCCACCTGCAGGAAACTGGCGAATTGCGCGGGCGTGCCGCCTGCGGGTTCGATACCGGCGTTCTGCAGGCGCTCGCGCACGTCGGGCGAAGCCAGCGCCTTGTTGATCTCGGCGTTGAGCTTGTCCACCACCGCCTTGGGGGTGCCGGCCGGGGCCAGCACGCCGCCCCAGGTGCTGGTCTCATAGCCGGGCAGCCCGGCTTGCGCCATGGTCGGCACTTGCGGCGCGGTCGATGAGCGTTTGGTGGTGGTCACCGCGAGCGGGCGCACCTTGCCGCCCTTGACCTGCGGGCCGATGGCGGCAACGGTGTCGAACATCAGCGACACGCGGCCGCTGGTAAGGTCCGGGTGCGCCAGCGTGCTGCCCTTGTACGGGATGTGGATCATGTCGATGCCGGTCATGCTCTTGAACAGCTCGCCCGAGAAATGCGGCGCGCCGCCCGAGCCGCTGGACGCGAACGACAGCTTGCCCGGGTTGGCCTTGCCATAGGCGATCAGTTCCTTGACGGACGTAACCGGCAGGGAAGGGGACACCACCAGCATCAGCGGCACCACGTGGGTCAGCGCCACCGGCTCGAAGCTCTTGATGGTGTCGAAGGGCAGCTTCTTCACCATGCTGGGATTGATGGCGTGGCTGCTGGCCACCAGCGCCAGCATGTAGCCGTCCGGCGGGCTCTTGGCAACGAGGTCCGTGCCGATGATGCCGGTGGCGCCGGGGCGGTTATCCACCACTACCGACTGGCCCCAGGCTTCGGTCATCTTCTGGCCCACCAGCCGCGCCACCAGGTCGATGGCGCCGCCGGGGGAGGCGGGGACGATGATGGTGATGGTCTTGGTGGGGTAGCTGGTTTCGGCGGCGTGGGTGCTCGGCACAGTCAAGGCGATTGCGGCGGCGACGCCTGCGAGTGCTGTGGCAAGGGGCTTGGTGTTGAAATGCATGTTGTCTCCTGCGCGATTTGATTCGGCTTAATGCTTTCCATCCAACGCGCAGCAATAGCGCTAACGCATAATTTCGCAACTGCGCGGTTCCCCTCTCCCGCACGGCGGGAGAGGGGTTAGGGGAGAGGGCGGGCGCGCGCAAGAACGAGGCGTCTCACATCGAGCAAGCGCCCGCCCTCTCCCCCGGCCCCTCTCCCATTTCGTGGGAGAGGGGAGCAAACCATGGCAACGCCGGACGAGCCATCAATTGGCCGTAGCACCCGACTTCTTCACAAATTCAGCCCAGCGCGGAATCTCCTTGCCCATGAACGCGGCCAGTTCGGCGGGGCTGCTGCCCACCACTTCCATGCCAAGCTGCTGCGTCATCCGTTGCTGCACGGCGGGCTGCTTGAGCGCGCGCACCACTTCGGCATTCAGCCGCTGCACCACTTCCTTCGGCGTGCCGTGCGGCGCGTATAGCGCCTGCCATGACACCATCTCGAAGCCCGGCACGCCGGCCTCGGCCATGGTTGGCACGTTGGGCGCCAGCGCCGATCGCTTGGGCGAGGTCACGGCCAGCGCGCGCAGCTTGCCGGCCTTGATCATGGCGTCGCCCGCGGTCAGCTGGTCGAAGAGAAACGGAACGAGGCCGGCGGCCACGTCCTGGATCGCCTGCGGGCTGCCCTTGTAGGGCACGTGGGTCATCGGCACCTTGATCATGTCGGCGAACAGTTCGCCGGCCAGATGCGTCGAAGTGCCCGCGCCCGAAGACGCGAAGCTCAGGCCCGGATGGCTTTTCGCATAGGCGATCAGCTCCTTCACGTTGTTGATCGGCAGCTTGGCGTCGACCATCAGCACGTTGGGCACGTAGGCGATCAGGCAGACCGGCTCGAAATCCTTGACCGGGTCGTAGGATAGATTCTTGTACAGGCTCGCATTGATGGCATGCGTGCTGATGGTGCCGCCAAACAGCGTGTAGCCATCCGGCTTGGCGCGTGCCACGTAGCCCGCGCCCACCGCGCCGGCCGCACCGGGCCGGTTCTCGACCACCACCGGCTGGCCCAGCGCCTTCGAGATTTCCTGCCCGATGGTGCGGGCGACGATATCGGTGGAGCCGCCCGCCGCGAACGGCACCACCCAGGTGACCGGGCGCGACGGCCATTTGTCCTCGGCCTGCGCGCCGGCGCTGAACACGGCGCTGGCGGCAGCCAGCATGCCGAGGGCGGCAACGCGGCGCAGCGTGCCTCGCTTGTTGTGATTCATCTTGTCTCCATCCGTGGCCGCCTTGCCCCCGTGCGTCGGGAGCCGGCCGGCTCATGTGCTTGCTTGTGGCTTGTTTGTGCTTGCTCGTGCTTGTTCGTGTCTGGCAGGCGAGGCGGCTCAGCGGCCCTTGGCTTCGCGCCATGCGGCAAAGTCCAGCCGGCTTTGCTCCTGGGTCGGCGGATACAGGCCGATGATCGAGCGGCCCTTCATCACTTCCTCCGTGACGAAGTCCTCGAACGCGGTCATCTCCACCGCCTCCGCCGCGATCTCTTCGGCCAGGTGCCGCGGCACGATGATCACGCCTTCGGCATCGCCAACCACCACGTCGCCCGGGAACACCGCCACGTCGCCGCAGCCGATGGGGCCATTGATCTCGATGGCCTGGTGCAGCGTCAGGTTGGTCGGCGCGGAGGGGCGGTGGTGATAGGCCGGCATGGCCAGCCGGGCAATCTCCGGCGAATCGCGAAAGCCGCCGTCGGTGACGACGCCCGCCGCGCCGCGCTGCATCAGGCGCGTGATCAGGATCGAGCCGGCGGAAGCCGCGCGCGCGTCCTTGCGGCTGTCGATCACCAGCACCGCGCCGGATGGGCACTGCTCAACCGCCTGGCGTTGCGGGTGGTTCGGATCCTGGAAGACCGTGATCGGGTTCAGGTCTTCGCGCGCCGGGATGTAGCGCAGCGTAAAGGCCTCGCCAACCATATTGCCGTGCTCGGGATTGAGCGGATGCACGTCCTGGATGAACTGGTTGCGCAGGCCGCGCTTGAACAGCGCCGTGCACAGCGTGGCCGTGCTGACGGTCTTGAACTGGTCGATGGTCTGCTGGCTGAGCTGGCTGGCTTGGGTGGTCTCGGTCATGGCTGGTCCGCTTTTTTGGATATCTGGATATCTGGGTGATCAGTAGATGCTGGGTTCGCCCGTGGGCGCGCCGAAGTCGGTTTGCAGGAAGTCGAAGTCGCAGCCGTCGTTGGCTTGCCGGATGTGCTTGGAGAACATCCAGCCATAGCCACGCCCGAAGCGCGGCGGCGGCGGCGTCCACTCGGCCTTGCGGCGCGCCAGTTCTTCGTCGGACACTTCGAGGTGGATGCTGCGGCGGTCGATGTCGACGGAGATCATGTCGCCGGTGCGCACCAGTGCCAACGGGCCGCCGATATACGATTCCGGCGATACGTGCAGGATGCACGCGCCGTAGCTGGTGCCGCTCATGCGTGCGTCCGACATGCGCAGCATGTCCCGCACGCCTTGCTTGACCAGCTTCTTGGGGATGGGCAGCATGCCCCATTCTGGCATCCCCGGGCCGCCCTGCGGGCCGGCATTGCGCAGGATCAGGATGTGGTCGGCGGTAACATCAAGGTCGTCGCGCTCCACCGCTTCCTTCATCGACGGGTAGTCGTCGAACACCAGCGCCGGGCCGGTGTGCTTGAAGAACCGTTTCTCGCAGGCGCTGGGCTTGATCACGCAGCCGTCCGGCGCGATATTGCCCTTGAGCACGGCGAGAGCACCTTCCTGGTAGAGCGCGTTTTCCTTGGTGCGGATCACGTCGTCGTTGTAGACCTCCGCGCCCGCGATGTTCTCGCCCAGTGTGCGGCCGGTGACGGTCAGCGCATCCAGGTGCAGCTTGTCGCTGATGCGGTTCATCAGCGCGGGCAGGCCGCCGGCGTAGAAGAAATCTTCCATCAGGTATTTGTCGCCGCTGGGCCGGATATTGGCGATCACCGGCACGTGGCGGCTGGTCTTGTCGAAATCCTCCAGCCCGATGTCATGCCCGGCGCGGCGCGCCATGGCGATCACGTGGATGATGGCGTTGGTGGAGCAGCCCATCGCCATGGCCACGGCAATCGCGTTTTCAAACGAGGCGCGCGTCTGGATCTGTTGCGGGGTCAGGTCTTCCCACACCATGTCCACGATGCGCCGTCCGGCATCGGAGCACATGCGGATGTGGTTGGCATCGGCAGCGGGGATGGACGAGGCGCCCGGCAGCGTCATGCCGATGGCTTCGGCAATCGCAGTCATGGTGCTGGCGGTGCCCATCGTCATGCAGGTGCCGTGGCTGCGGGCGATACCGCCCTCGATGCCGATCCACTCGGTCTTGCTGATATTGCCGGCGCGGCGCTCGTCCCAGAATTTCCACGCGTCCGACCCGGAGCCCAGCACATTGCCCTTCCAGTTGCCGCGCAGCATCGGGCCAGCCGGCACGTAGATGGCCGGCACGCCCGCGCTGGACGCCCCCATCAGCAAGCCGGGCGTGGTCTTGTCGCAGCCGCCCATCAGCACCGCGCCGTCGATGGGGTGGGAGCGGATCAGCTCCTCGGCTTCCATCGCCAGCATGTTCCGGTACAGCATGGTGGTCGGCTTGACCGCACTCTCAGACAGCGAGATGGCGGGGAGCTCAATGGGGAAGCCGCCGGCCTGCAGGATGCCGCGCTTGACGTCGTCGACGCGCTGCTTGAAGTGGGAGTGGCAGGGGTTGATGTCGGACCATGTGTTGATGATCGCGATGATCGGGCGGTCCAGCCATTCGTCGGGCGAGTAGCCCATCTGCATGATGCGCGAGCGGTGCCCGGAGGAGCGCAGGTCGTCGGGGGCAAACCAGCGCGCGCTGCGCAGGGTCTCGGGCGTCTTCTTTCGTGACGTCATGTTGTCTCTTCCACGGGTGTTGTCATCGGGCCGGACCTCCGGTGCCTGAAAGTGCCAGAGCGAGGCGTTGGAGGTACGACATCTGATATCGTCGGAAGTATTAAAGCACTAATATATTAGTGTGTCAAACCGGAAAACTTTCCATTAAACTGCAGCCATGGGACGCAACGAAGCGTCTTTGTGCGTGATAAGCCACGCCTATGCAGCAAAACCAGACCACCCGATGGAAGCCACCTTGTCCGCCCTGCAGATTCAATTCCAGTTCGACCGCACCCGGCATGCCGCGCCGCAGGTGTTCGAGCATATGCGGGACATGATCATCTCCATGACGCTGACCCCCGGCACGGTGCTGTCGCGCACCGATCTCGCCGCGCAGTACGGCATCAGCCAGACGCCGGTGCGCGACGCCCTGATGCGGCTCGCCGAAGAAGGGCTGGTCGATATCTTCCCGCAGCACGCCACGGTGGTCAGCCCCATCAGCATCGCGCTGGCCCAGCAGGCGCATTTCCTGCGCCGCTCCGTGGAAGTGGAAATCGTGCGCACGCTGGCCGAAGAACCGGACCCCGCGCTGGTGGAGCGGCTGCGCCTTTGCGTGGCGCGGCAGCAGGCCATGCTGGCCGCCCAGGACTTTGCCGAGTTCTCCCTGTTCGACCAGGCCTTCCACCGCCAGATGTACGAAGCCGCCCGCGTGCCGGACCTGTGGATGCTGGTGCGCCGCCAGAGCGGCCACCTGGACCGCTTGCGCCGCCTGCACCTGCCGATCGCCGGCAAGGCCAACGCGGTGGTAGCGGATCACACGGCCATCGTCGATGCGATCGCCAGCGGCGACGCCGACGCCGCGCAGGCCTGCCTGCGCCGCCATCTCTCCGGCACGCTCGCCAATCTCGAAGAGATCCGCGCTCGCTACGGAAACTTCCTGCAGTAGCAGCAGTAACGCTTGGCGCCGTCATCATCAATTTTGATGATGACGACGGCGCGGTCCCGCGCCACTGGGCCTGAGGTGCTGGCTGTGCGCTAGGCGCCTGGCTGGCCAAAGCCCGACGTGCGCGCCAGCACGATAGCCTGCGCGCGGTTCTCCACTTCGAGCTTGGAGAACACGCTGGTGATGTGATTGCGCACCGTCTTCTCAGAAAGCCCGAGGTGCGCGGCGATCTGCGCGTTGTCGCGGCCTTGCGCGATCAGCTCCACGATATCGCGCTCGCGCCGGGTCAGCGTGGTAAAGACCAGGTCGGTGCTGGGCGGCGGGGCGGGCAGGAAGGCATGCACCTCGTCCAGCCAGCGTTGCCACGCCGGCTCGTTTTCCAGCAGCAGGTGGTTGTCGCTCTCGAGCGGTACAAAGTGCGCGCCGGGAATCAGGCTGGCGATCAGCCGTCCTTCGTCAAAGGGTACCCGCGCATCGCGTACCGCGTGCAGCACCAGGGTGGGACAAGTCACCAGGGGCAGCAAGGACACCACATCGATATCGTTGAAGATGCGCATGAAGCGCGCTGCGTTGGCGGGCGAGGTGGAGACGCGCTCCAGCTCGTTGAACCAGCGGTGCTGCTCGGCGCTGCCGCCCGGGATGAACTGGGTGGTGAAGAACTGTCGAAAGGCCGGGTTTTCCTGGCCCCAGCCGATCTCGGCGAGCCGGTTCATCAGCTCCGCTTCTTCGCGCAGGCGCGGATCGAACTGGCGCTTGAGCCGGCCGCGTGCGTAGCCGCCATGCAGGATCAGGTGGCTCACGCGCTCGCTATGCGCCACCGCGAAGGCCACGGCAATCGAGGCGCCTTGCGAGATGCCCAGCAAAGGGAAGTGATCGACACCCGTGGCTTCCACGATGGTCTCCAGGTCGCGCACCCAGGACTCGAAGGACAACTCCACATCGCGGTCTGATAGGCCACAGCCGCGCTCGTCGTAGCGCACCAGCGTATGGCAGTGGGAGAGCTCGTTGAGGAGATGGCTCCACACCGGGCTTTCCACGTCGAACTCCAGGTGGCTCATCCAGTTCGCCGCCTTGACCAGCGGCGGGCCCTGGCCGCTGATGGCATACGCCAGGCGCACGCCATCCGTGGTGGTGCAAAGGCGGATCTGTTGTTTGCGCGTCGGCATGGGCGAGCACGCGGGCAAAAAGTGCAGGCGCGGCATGCCTAGGCACGGCTGCCGCGGGAGACGTACCGCGTGCTGCATGTAGATTAGCAAAGGAAACCCGGGAGGAGGGCAATGCTTTCATTCTGCTTTCGGTGTCTTTAAGCGGCTTTCATAGGCTTTCATCGTGAGGCGGCTCCGGGCTGGCCGCCCCATCACGGCTGACCGAAAAGCGCGAGCTACGCTGCCGCGGCTATTGCGACCGCGCTCGCTGATGCCGGGCCGCTTCCCAGTCCACTTCCCAGCCCGCTGCCAATCTCGCCCGGCAGGGCGGACAGGCATTCGGCTCCGCTTGAATTCGGATCCGCCTGAGTACCGCGCGCCCCCTCGCCGAACGGATCCCGGGGTCCGGTATGCCCGCCATCGGCAAAGGGATCGCGCGGCCCCTTGCGCATGCCGTCCTGGAAGGGGTCGAAGTTGCGTGAGGCACAAGCCGACAAGCCCTGGCGGCCTGGCGCGGCGAAGGCATGGCCGTCACGCGGGCCGGTGTGCGCGGGCGCGCTGATGGCAACCGGCGCCTGGCCGCGCGCACCGGCGTGCGCCAGGGCCGAGGCCGGGACGCCAGTCACCAGCGCGCAAGCTGTGAGCAGGGTCTTCGCAAGATTCGTATGCATATCGAACTCCAGCATGAATACCGGCACTGGCGTGGCCAAGGCCGGCTAGGCCTTTCATGGGCAATCCCATTGGGCAGGAAGCCAGATGCGCACGTGACCGCCCTGAACGTGCCATGGCCGCACACGCAACGCGAACCGGCATCCATCCCATCCATGAGGGGCGTGCTCGAGGGGGTATTGTCGGGCGCGGTCCCTGCGCCAGCCATGAGGCCAGCGTCCCGGTTGGCAGCCTGGGGTCGGTCCCGGTACCGGGACGAGGGTCCCGGAACAGGTGGCGAGCGCGGCGGCAAGCTGTGTGGCAAGGGGAGCGGATCAGGGCGGCGCAGCGGCGCTGCCGCCACGAATGTGCCACAAAATCGTCAAGTTGCTGAAACAATAGGCAGTCCGACCGGATTGGCGGCTGCAAGCCGGTTGGCGGGAAGCAAGGTGCCTGTTATCCACAGTATTTGTGGATAACACGACCCATTGAAACGGGTGTTTCTGCACAAACAGGCTGGCGTTGTCAAGTCATTAGAGTGCTTCCTCGAACGGGTGGCGGCAACGATTTCCCGAGCGGGTTTTGGTGGGGGCCGCCGCGCCAGCGAGTTCGGCTTCGCCGATGGTTGTGCAAGAAGCATAAGCAGCGCAGTGGGGGAGTAGCGCGCTATCCTGATGAGTATCTTTACCAGCAGTTTGGACTCATCCGCCTTCCGTGCGCGAAGGCATGATGTTCTGTCCGAGAGCCGGATGCGTTAGTAGCGCACGTCCGGTTCGATGAGCGGGATGTGAAAACGGAGCCACGGTTCGGCTAGTGAGGCACCGCCAAACGAAAGGGGCGGATACAGATATGCAGAACCTAACGCCACCGCGTCACATCTCGACTCTACCCGTTTCGTGAGCTGACCCCCTTGAACATGGAAAAGCGCTCGTTCGTTCCGTTTTTTCCTTGTTCGTTCGTGCACCGTCAACAACAAATGGAGAGAATCATGAAGTGCGATAAGCGAAGATATGCGCTGCGTTTGGCGCTCGCTGCGGCCGCATTGCTCGGAGCGACAGCGCCAATGACATTTGCCGCCCCCATGAAAATCGAGGCAGTCCTAACGCCAAAGGAGCAAATCCGCCTTGATTTCGCGGATGGTAGCAAGCACTTCGTTTTGATGGTTAAGCGCGAGGGTAAAGCCATCGGGCAAGGTCCGCTGGCCGGGACTGCGGTGACGGAATACGGTCGGCATGACATTGTGCCTGGTGTCGGCGGCGACCCAAGTGGCTATTTAGTGTTTACGGCGGCAGAGGGCGACGTCGCCTACGTGAAGTGGTCGATGCGCGCGGTCTTCCTTCCGGGCCCCGACGGCAAGCCTGCGCTGGTTGACAACGGTGTCTGGGAAATAGTCGGTGCCAGCGGGAAATTCAAGGGCTTGCAGGGTGCGGGAATGCTTCACATCGACCGGGTTTCACCAACGGACCGTAATTTCATTCTTGAGGGCGACCTGGTTCCTTCTGGGGCAGACATAAAAAAATAGCCGACGCCGGGGGGCGGGTTGGCCTGCAACGAAGGTGATCAAGGCGGCCGGGATCGAGCCGGAGTGAGGGGGGGCAGAGGCAGATGCAGAAGCAGATGCACTACGCTGGTTTGCTCGCCTCTCCCGGAAGCGGGAGAGGCGAGCTACGGCAGCGCAGGTACCAGTCCAGCGATGGATCGCCCCACACGGAAGTCCGATGAAGCCCGCGATCTAAACCGGCTTGCGATAAACCACGAACCCCGAGTTCTCCGCGACCTTGTCATAGAGTTTCATCGCCGTTGCGTTGGTCTCGTGCGTTTGCCAGTAGACCCGCTTGGCGCCGGCGGCTTCGGCGCGCTGGTAGACAGCCTCGATCAACGCGCGGCCCACGCCGGTGCCGCGCGCCGCCTCTGAAGTAAAGAGGTCCTGCAGGTAGCAGCTCGGGCCGATCTGGATGGTGCTGCGATGAAACAGGAAATGCACCAGGCCAAGCAACTCGCCGGAGCGCTCCGCCACCAGCGCGTGCATGGGCTCATACGCGTCGAAGAAGCGCGTCCAGGTCGTGCGGGTGATCTCGGCCGGCAGCGCCGTCTCTGCCTTGCGGCCATAGAAGGCGTTGTAGCCATCCCATAGCACCTTCCATGCTTCGAAATCTCTTGGCTCGGCGGGGCGGATCAGAATCGGGTCGGTCACGGGGCTTCCTCGGGGCGGGTGTGCGGTGCTAGGTGCGGCTGCTCGATGCGGGCGGCGGCGTGTACCGTGCCTTGCCGCTGCGCTTGGCTTCGTAGAGCGCCATGTCGGCGCGCATGAAGAGCTCGTTCACGGTCTGGCCGTCGTCTGGGTAATGGATGGCCATGCCCACGCTGGCTGTCGCCACGATGGTATGGCCCTCGATGAAATGCGCCTGCCTGGCTGCGTGCACGATGGCCTGGGCGATGCGCTCCAGCGTTGCGATGTTGAGTGCGTCGTCCAGCACGATGCCGAATTCGTCGCCGCCGATCCGGGCCACCGCGTCGCCGGTGCGCACGCAGGCGGAAAGGCGCTCGCCAAAGGCAGCCAGCAGATGGTCGCCAACGGCGTGCCCAAACGTGTCGTTGATGGTCTTGAAATCGTCGACGTCCACGAGCAAGAGGGCGGCGCTGGCGTGGTTCGCGCCAGCCCGGGCCATGGCGTCCGCCATGCGCCGGTCGAACCCCTTGCGGTTAAGCAGGCCCGTGAGGTGGTCCGTGAGCGTCTGCGCTTCCAGGCTGCGCATTTTCTGGCGCTCGCTGGTCACGTTGCGCGCGAACATGTACAGTCCCTGGACCGTGTCCCGATCGTCATTCCAGGCGGGCTGGTACGTGACTTCCATGCACTCGGCGCCATCCTTGCCTTCCAGGCTGAAGGTAACCGACGCGCCCAGGTAAGCCTGTTCCAGGTAAGGCTTCGATGCCACGTAGGCGGGGGTGCCCCAAAGCTCGCGCACCGTGAGCCCGACAATTTGCCGCACCGGCAGGCCGAACCGCTGCGCGTAGGCCTCGTTGACGAAGACATAGCGCTCACCCATGTCGATGAACGAGACAAAGTCGGGTACGTGGTTGGCAATGGCCTCGATGCGCTTCTCGCTTTCTGCGGCGCGATCCTTGGCGGCGCTGAGCGCGGCTTCCCGCTCGGAGAGCTGGTGCATGACCGCGCCGAAGGTGGTGGCCAGTTCGCCGATCTCGTCATTGCGCCCGGTTGGCAGCGCAGCCAGCGCATCCAGCGCGGCAGGATCCTTGGGCACCTCGCCAACCACGCGATGCAGCAGCTCCAGCGGCGCCAGCATGCGCCGTATCACCAGCCACATCAGCAGCGCGGCCAGCAGCAACGACATGCCGGCGGCCATGATCGTCTTGCGGCGAGCCTCCATCAGAGGGGCGAACGCTTCCTTGGCGGGCAGGACCGAAACCACCTCCCAACCATTGGATTCGAGCAGGTAGCGCGCCACGATGGGCTGCGTCGGGTTGACGATCTCCCACTGGGAAGGGGGCGTTTCAAGGCCGCAGGCCTCGCCAAGGGCCTTCGCCGGCGCCATCACCTTCGCCGGATCGGGGTGCATGGCGTAGCGCGGGTTCGTGCCGGAGGAGACCAGGCAATAGCTGCCGGTCAGGCCAATCCGGCTGTGCGCCAGCCGGCCAAGGAAGTTGCTCTCGGAGAAATTCAGCGCGCCGCCAACCACGGCCAGCAGCTTGCCGTCCGGGCCGCGCAAGGGCACGGCAAGCACGGCGCCAGGCGAATCGCTCATCCGGCCCCGCAGCAGGTCCGACACGGCAAACTCCGAACCATTGACGATTTCGCGGAAGTAGTCGCGGTCCGCCAGGTGGATGCGTTGCCCGATGGGTACGGCGGTACTGAACACCATGTCGCCGTTGGGCAATGCCAGGAACACGGCATTGAAGATCTCCGGCATGGACACGGCCTGGGCCGCGAAGCGCCGCATGTCGGCGGGCGGCTGCCCGAGCATGGGCGCCAGCTGGTGCGCCAGGCGGCGCAGGGCGATCGCCCGCGTCTCGAATTTCTCGTCGAGTTGTTCGGCAATCAGCTTGACCAGCGTTTCTTGCTGGGCCTGGCGTAGCGCTTTCAGGCCCTGGTACGCGTAGAACTGGGCGAACAGCGCGCGCGCCAGGATGATGAACGTCACCACGAGCGCCGTGGCTATGGCTACCCGGTACTTTAAGGAGTGCCGCATAAGTATCTTGTTCTTGGCGTTGCGGATCAGCCTGACCGCCGGCCCTGCCGTCCCGGCTGCCCGACCTCCATCGCAGGCGACTGACCCGGTTAGTAGGTTAGCAGAAGCGGGGCGGCCGCTCTGCATATGCCGACGCCATTGCTCTGGCATGCGTGTCTTAACCGTGGCTTTGGCCGGCACAAGTGGCTTTCGGGGGGCTAGAATGCGGCAGTCCCCCAACAGTCCAGCGGCGGCCCGCCGGCTGGAGCCTGCCCCCTTCCCGTCCTCCGACAATCCATGACCCTCGATCCCGTTCTCCACTTCCTGCACATCGCTGGCGTCACGCTCTGGGTGGGCGGCATGTTCTTCGCCTATGTCTGCCTGCGTCCGGCAGCGGCCACCCTGCTGGAGCCGCCGCAGCGGTTGCGCCTGTGGCGCGCCGTATTCGCGCGGTTCCTGGCCTGGGTCTGGGGCGCCGTCGCCCTGATCGCCATCAGCGGCATGTCCATGCTCGGCGCGCTCGGGTTTGCCGCCGCGCCCATCCACTGGCACATGATGCTCGGCCTTGGCCTGATCATGATCGGCATCTTTGCCTATGTGTACTTCGGCCCCTATGGTGCGCTGCGGCGCGGCGTCGATGCGCAGGACTGGAAGGCCGCGGGCGCCGCGCTGGGCCGCATCAGGCAGGCCGTCGGCCTGAACCTGCTGCTTGGCGCACTCACCATCGCGGTAGCAACGCTCGGCCGGCTGCTCGCCTGAGGGCTGCGGGTCAGGCCGGCTTGCTCACCATCAGCCAGTACACCACCAGCAAGCCGCCGAACGCCGGAAACCCCAGCGCCACCCAGATGCGCTCATACAGCCAGTAGCGCGGTGCAAGCCCACCGGTATCCGTGGCGCCGCGCGATGCCTGCGCAGCCTGCACGGCCATATCGCGCATCCGCCATTGCAGCCAGAGCACCGGCAGCCAGCAAGCCCCCGCCAGCGCATACAGCGAAAGCGACATCCACAGCCAGGACGCCGATGGCGGATACCCGGCCGCATGCATCATGTAAAGCCCGCTCAGCGGCTGGGAAGACCACTGCCGGCGCGGTGATCCAGGTGTCGGCCCGCACCACCCAGCGGGTCACCACCGCCATGGCCTGCACAGGCTGACGCGCAAAGGCTAGTCGCGGCTAAGCTGGCCCAGCGTGACGTTAGTCGGGCAAGAACTAGCCCGGGCTACCTCAATTTGATGACCAACTAGATGGAATTTAAATGGTTCATCGCCGAGTTTCGGGGGAGGCCATGGGCGTCTCAGTACGACCCAAAGCGGCCGGTGAATATCTCAGGAAGCGCCCATTCAAAGATCGAATGAGGTGTGGGCTAGTTTCACACGTACCTGCTTGGATAAGGTCTTGGCAAGGGGCAATTCCCGCACCGCGCCCCGCAAAAGTTCTTTATTGGATTCGGACAGCGGACCCTCGTGATCGATCTCGACGCCGAAGTTCGTATCAGTCTCGAGGCGCTCAATGGCGACCTTCACGCTGAATCCTGTGAAGCTCGCGCCCGCCCTTTGTCTCACCATTTCAGGCGATGCCCTTCTACTCTTCGGCGGGCTGCTCGCGCATGCGACGGGCTTCGTCGCGCAGGAACTGCTGGTAATCGTCCAGATCCCCGTCGAAGGGCTCGACGCCGCCCTTGGTGACCAGCCAGAACTCGTCGCATACGGCGCGCAGCAGGGCCCGGTCGTGACTGACCAGCATCACTGTGCCTTCGAATTCGTTGAGCGCCATGCCTAGCGCTTCGCGTGTGGCCAGGTCGAGGTGGTTGGTAGGCTCGTCGAGCAGCAGCAGGTTGGGGCGCTGCCACACGATCATGCACAACACGAGCCGCGCCTTTTCGCCGCCGCTCATCGTGCCAACCGCCTGATGGACCATGTCGCCGCTGAAGCTGAATGTGCCGAGAAAGGTGCGAAGGGATTGTTCGGTGCCACTCTGGCCGGGGGCGCGCATGTGCGCCGGCGTGTCCTTGGCAAGGCGGATCATGTGTTCCATCGGCGTGTCGAGCGGGCGCAGCACGTCGAGTTCCTGCTGTGCGAAGTAGCCGATATTCAGGCCTTTGCCTTCGCTGATTTCGCCGGAAATCGGCGCCAGCGCGTGCGCCACCGTCTTCACCAGCGTGGACTTGCCTTGGCCGTTGGCACCGAGAATGCCGATGCGCTGCCCGGCCAGCACGGAACGATTGATGCCCCGCACGATGACCGTGGGCGGCGTGCCCGGCAGTGCGCCGGTCGGCGCCGGGTAGCCGAAGCTCGCGTCCAGCATCGACAACAGCGGGTTCGGGACGTTGAGTGGCTCCTTGAACTCGAAGTTGAACTCTGCGTCGGCAAGCACCGGTGCGATCTTCTCCATGCGTTCGAGCGCCTTGACCCGGCTCTGCGCCTGCTTCGCCTTCGAGGCCTTGGCCTTGAAACGGTCGATGAATTTCTGCAGGTGGGCGATCTTGTCTGCCTGCTTGGCCACCGCGGCCTGCTGCAATATGAGTTGCTCAGCGCGCATGTCTTCGAACTTGCTGTAGTTGCCGCCATAACGCACGAGCTTGGCGTTGTCGACGTGCACCGTCACCTGCGTCACCGCGTCGAGGAATTCGCGGTCGTGGCTGATCACGACGAGGGTTCCTGGATAGCGCTTGAGCCAGGCTTCCAGCCAGACCAGCGCGTCGAGGTCGAGGTGATTGGTCGGCTCGTCGAGCAGCAGCAGGTCGGACGGACACATGAGCGCGCGCGCCAGTTGCAGTCGCATGCGCCAGCCGCCGGAGAAACTGTTGACCGGCTGACTAAGCTGCGCGGCACTGAAGCCAAGGCCCAGGATCAGCGCTTGGGCACGTGCGGGGGCATCGTGTGCACCGGCGTCGTGCAGGGCCATGTAGGCGTGCGCCATGCGCATGCCGTCGTCGCTGGCCTCGGCGGCGGCTACTTCGGCCTGTGCGGCCAACAGCGCGGTGTCACCCTCGACTACGAAGTCGGTCGCGCTCTGCTCGGTCTCCGGCATCTCCTGCGCGACCTGGCCCATCTTCCATGCAGCGGGAATCGAGAACTCGCCGCCGTCTTCGTGCAGCGTGCCGTTGAGAAGGCTGAAGAAGGACGACTTGCCGGCGCCATTGCGGCCGACAAGACCAATCTTTTCACCGGGGTTGAAGGTGACGGACGCGCGGTCGAGTACGACATTGACGCCACGACGCAGCGTAACATTACGGACGGAAATCATAGGGGGCCACTTCGGAGAGGATTGGCATGATAGCCGATCGGACGTGCAGGGCTGTCGCTTTTCTGGCACGCGTGAAGACCCGCTTGCGCTTTGCGGCGCCCACCGGCCACAAAGCAAGGCGGCCCCCGGGCGCACGGGGTGTTCCGGCTGCGGGGCCAGCGAACATAGCGGTGAATGACGGCTCCTGGCCGGCCGCGGCCGTCCGAGCTAGGGTCGCCGACTGGCGGCTTTGGCAAGATGCAGACTCGACTCTCGCGTAGCTCACCCCTCGGAGCCAGTCCATACATATCTTGGATATAAGTTTGTACAGACAGCGCGACCGTGCCAGAGCCACGCGCTATGTTCCTTCGAGGTGGTGTGCCGACGGAGTCGACAGAGGTTCATTGCCGTGACCGACCAAAGTCAGGCTAATGCTGACACCGAGCACGTGATAAAATTCGCATGTGAACTAAATGGCATCCTTTATCCGTCACAGACATGGAGCATCGCCTCGTCTATCTATTGAATGTCGGCCAGCGTCGACTGCATCGGTGGTCACAAGCGCGCACGGCTACGGGTGGCGCGACAGCGGCCCAGGCTGGGCTGCTTTTCTTTCTGGGCAGGAACGACGGCGCGCCGATGAGCGAGGCTGCCGCAGCGCTGGATCTGGGCGCACCCGGGATGAGCGGTCTGGCTGACCGGACCGAAAGGGCGGGCCTTATCGAGCGCCGGCCGGACGAGACCGATCGCCGTGCATCGCGCCTATGGCTGACGCAGGCAGGACGCTCGGCTCGCCAGCGCTCCAAGGCTGGTATGAAGGAATTGAATGCCAGACTGACCGAAGGTTTCACCGCGGCCGAGATTAACGTGGTAGCGCGGTGGCTGACCAGCCTGCAGGCGAAGTTTCCGGCCGCCGACGAGGGCGAGGTGTAACCTGGACAGCGGCCGGACAGCGAGACACTCGACTTACTGCAGGGCGACCTTGGTGAAGTCCGGTTTGCGCTTCTCGGCGAAGGCCGAGAATGCTTCCTTGGCTTCGGCACTGGCCAGCCGCTCCTCGAACCTGGCGCCTTCGCTGTTCATCTGCGAAACCAGTTTCTCCGCGTCGCGCATGAGCTTTTTCATTGCGCTAAGCGAGCCGGCGGGCCTGGCCGCAATCTTTTCGGCCATCAGGCGCGCGTCCGCCCGCAGTTGGTCATTAGCGCAAACTTTGTTCGCGATGCCCCATGCCACGGCGGTTTGCGCGTCAAGCGGCTCGCCCAGCGCGAACATCTCGAAGGCCCTGACGTGCCCGATGCGCAGGGGAAGCAGGTAACTCGAAGCCGCCTCGGGAACAAGGGCAAGGTTCACGAAGGGCGTGATCAGTTGAGCGTCCTGCGCGAGCACGACGTAATCGCAATGCAGCAGCATGGTGGTGCCGACGCCGACGGCCTTGCCGTTGACCGCGGCGACAATCGGTACGGTCGAGTTGGCAAGGGCGCGCAGAAAGCGGTGCACGTGGCGTTCGCTGGGGCCATTTCCCGCCGCTATCGCTGCGAATTCTCCCACATCATTGCCCGCCGTAAAAATGTCCCCGTCCCCCTGCAGCAGCAATACCCGGATATTGCGGTCCTGCTGTGCCTGCTCGATAGTGTCGGCAAGTGCGCCGTACATCTCGTTCGTCAAGGCATTCTTCTTGTCCGCCCGGGCAAGCGTAATGGTCAAAACGCCGCTGGTAACGTCAACGCGAATTTCCGAGGTCATGGTCGGTCTCCAGATGGGTTGCGTGATGCCGTGCAGGCATCCAGTGTTAGTTCGTATGCGAAGTATATACGATAATTCGTATGCGAAGTAAACCACTGGGCCGAGTCAGTGCGTCGAGAGCGTCCTGCATGAGAAGGCGGCCTGATACACCTTCGGCGTCACGCCGGTCTGCTGCTTGAACACGCGTGTAAAGTGTGACTGGTCCGAAAAGCCGGTCAGCGCGCTTACCTCCGCGATGGGCCTGCCGCCGCGCAGCAAGGGCATCGCGCTGCGTACGCGCTCCTGCTGCTGAAAGGCATGCGGACTCAGGCCCGCTTCGCGTACAAAGGCGCGCAGCAGCACGAAGGGTGTCACACCGAATTCGCACGCAAGCGTAGACAGGGTCAGGCGTACGTGCAGGTCGTCGCGCAGACGGGCCTTGACCGCGCGCACCAGCGCACGCTCGCTGTGCACTACGGGCAGGTCGACGGACCGGCCCGCGTGTCGGGCATACAGGCCGATGATTGCACTGGCAAGCACTTCACTGCGCTTGAAGCGATCATCGTCCATCTCGGAACACCAGTTCACCCCGTAGAGTTGTTGCGACAGCTCTGCGTCGACGATGAACGGACTCGGTATGTCGAATCGCTCGCGTCGGGGAATGCCAAGCCTCTCGCAGTAGGCGGCGAGGGCCGCGGGCTGCACATGTTCCACGCGCATCTTCCATTGCCCATCGCCGGCGGCCAGGCCGGCATGTACCACGTCGGCTTCGATGACGATCACGTCGCCGCGGCGGCACAAGCGCCGCTGGTGCTGAACCTCGACCGCCAGCACTCCGCCCGTGATCACCGCAAGGCAATGCGTGTCGTGCGCGTGCGGCGGATACCGGTGGCCGACGAACTGGCCCTTGAGCATGACGGCGTCCATGACGTCCGGCGCATGCCAGAGCTTGATCGACTTGGTAGGCGCAGTGGTGTTCATGATGAGGCGGCCCGTGAAAGCGGCTGGAAAATGTCATCATATTCCTCAAGCTTTGGCATCGGTATGCGCGGCTGCTCGTCGAGCCGCTCGATGAAGTCGCCCCAACGCGTGAGCGTGTCCACTCGCTGAGCGTGCGAGCAGTAAGGAATATGCCAGGCGAAGAACGGCTCAAGCACTTCATAGCCGACATATCCCAAGGTGCCTTGCAGGAGATGACGCAGCATGGCGCCTGCCAGCTCTCCATGTATGCCTTGCGGACCGAACATGTGCTCCCGGCCCCCCAAGCTTACGCCGACAACCGCACGCTTGCCGACCATGCCCCCGCGCCCGTAGATGCGCTTGCCGCCGTACAGTGCGCCGGACAGGAAGCAGCGGTCGATCCACCCCTTGATGAGCGCGGGCACCGAGAACCAGTAGAGTGGAAACACCAATATCAACGTGTCGCTGGCCAACAGCGCGTCGACCTCTCGCTGAATGTCGGGCGCAAGGGCGTTGTGCTCGAGCGCGTGGCGCTGCTCCTTCGCGTAGACAAGGTAGTCGCTGTTGGCGCGTTCGGTGAAATCGCTGCCGCGCACCACAGGATCGAAGTTGAGCGCGTACAGGTCCGAAAAGCTCACATCGTCGCCGCGCACCTCCAGCAGGCGTCGGGCTTCGTGGGCCATTGCCGTGCAGAAGGAGCGCGGCTCCGGGTGGGCATGAACGACGTGAACTTTATGCATGAGGGATAGACCGGCGGGTGACAGCAGGAATGAAAGCGTTCAGATAGGAAAGCTCGCCCTCTATCGCTTTGCTGGCTGGCAAGGTAGCACCCTCCAGCAACAGGCGCCGCATAGCCTGTAGCGCGGTCGGCGGCTTGGCAGATAGGCGAGTGGCGTATTCGTTGGCAACTGCACGCACGTCAGTGTCCGGCACCACGCACGAAACAAAGCCCTGCCGCAATGCCTCTGCGGCCGTTATCGGGCGGCCGCTCATCAGCCAGTCGCGCGCAATCAGGTCGCCCACCCGGCGCGCAAGCAATGCTGTGGCCCCGGCCTCGGGGACAATGCCGAGATCCGCAAACGGGAAGCAGAACATGGCCCCCTCGCCGGCGACCACGTAGTCGGCGTGGAGCAGCATCGTTGCGCCGAACCCGACCGCCGCGCCGTTGACCGCGGCCACGAGTGGCTTGGGCTGTTCCGCGAAGGCCTCGATGCAGCGTGTAACGGCGCCGTCGGCAGCCTGCGGCCACAGGGTGCCGAACTCGGCTGTGTCGTGGCCCGAGCAGAAACAACTGCTGGTTCCGTGCAGTAAGACGCAATGAACGCGGACGTCAGCCTGCGCCAGGCGCAAGGTGTTCGCTAGCGCTTCGAACAGAACGCTGTTAAGCGCGTTGCGCTTGGCCGGACGGTCAATACCCACGGACCAGACCTGGCCGCTGAGTTCCGATGTGATGTTAGCTTCCATCATGCGAACAGCGCGAAGCCGCCGACCAGTTTGCCAACCTTCTTCCTGGGTCCCACCAGGCCGACCGCCAGGTACTGGAGCGACTCGCCCGGCAGCGCGCGCACCGCGCCTAAGAAGGCATCGTAGTCGGTCGTGGCCTGTCCTTGCACTGGAAAGTCAACCACGTCACAGTGCGCCAGTGACTTCTGGCGCAGCGCCACCAACTGCTCAGCCGCGGCTTTAAGGACAGGGATGCCAATGGGAATGAGACCGGGATGCGCGGTGCCGTCCTGTTCCCGCAGAGGATCTCCCACGAGATGGCTGTGACGTTGACCCAACGTGAATGCCACCACGGCGGCGGCATTCGAGGCTTTGCCGGGCGCCAGCGCTTCGTCCACGACGATGATGCAGCGCACTGGCTCCCGCGGAGCCGCTGCGTCGTTAGAGGTGTTTGCTTCGTCTTGCAGTAACAATGCATCTCTCCAGAAATTCAAGCCATGGAGACAATGCTAGGTAGGTTCGGGCCAAAAATATTGGACGATTTTGCAGCGAGCAGAGGTAGATTGCACTTGAGTCGCGCCCAGTGACACCGGGTCAAGTACTTGCGTCCGCCGTCAATTCAAATCAAATGTCCCGCGCCCTTGGTTATTGTGAGCCTACGCCGGGATTTCTCTGCACCTTGTACGCTACGCCACTTTCTTGCGCAGAAGCAACGCGGCGTCGCCACGTAGTTTGGTCGGTTGATGAAGCAGGTGCGCCTGCTCCTTCTCGTGATCCTCAATCCTCCTGAGACTCAGTGAGCCACGCCGCTGCTATGCGTGGGGTGACCGGCAGGCATGCGATTGACATGCCTGGCGGGCATCTGGCTGACGAGCACGGCTACGCAGATGATTGTGCCGATGATGAGGATTCCTTCCAACATTGCACTGCGCACAAATCGCTTCAGTGGGAGGTGCGCCCCCTGCCGACTCCACTCGAGAGTAAGGACAGAGAGTATCGTCGCCAATAGACCCGACGGCTTGTCGATGCTGGTTGCGCCGGTCGCCCAGGCGTGCAACGACGGGATGCAGAGATAGCGATTCGCAGCGCCCAGTGTGACGATGATCGCGACCAACGACAGCTTGACCAGCAAAAGCCGTCCATACGCCGTTGTCAACAATGCCTCGACACGCTGCACCTCAAGCCAGGCGTTGTACATGCCGGTCAGGATGACCACGGCCAGCGCTGCGCCGGCGAGCGCCGACCAGCGGCTCACCATGGCAGCCACGACCTGGCGTCGCTCATCGGCGCGTTCGGTAAGGGTGTGAAATCCAGTGACGGTAAGCGCGATCAGGCTGCCGCCCCAGAGGGATACGGCCAGTAGATGCATCCAGTCCATCAGCTCGGGGAGCGTGATGTCGCCCCAGTCGGCCGCGTGGCCAGACAAACTTCTGCTGGTCGCAATCAGGCAAGCCGCCGCCAACATCGCGGCCGCAACGCCGGGTGAATCGAGGCCACGCCTGCGTCGCCAGCCAAGCCACAACACCACCAGCGCGACAGGACGTAGCAGCCAGACTCGCCCAAAGTGAGTCTTGGACAGTACGGCAGGCAGTGCCAGCGCGAGTTCTCCAATCGGACGGCCGCTCATCTCCAACGCGCGCCGAAGCAGTTCGCCGATGCTGCTGAGTGTGAGCACCGCCAGGCAGATGCCCAGGGTCCACCATAATGGCATCAGGAAATCAGGCGAAGGATATGACGTCCCGTCCTTGAACGAGACAACCCAGATGCGAAAGCCCAGAACCCCGATACACGTGGTCAGTGCGAGCAAATCAGCGGCAGTGACAACCATGCTGCCAACGTTTGTCGCCATCATCGTGTGGTCCATGGTGGTCTATCGCCCAACGGTAAAAGAATAGTCTCCTTCTGTCGCGTGCCCGTCACGGGCGATCACGCGCCAGAAGACATGGTAGGCGCCTGGCGCCAGCGGTGGCAGGCGTGCCTCGAGCAGACGCGAGTGCTCGGCATTGACCTGCCCGGATTCCCGATTGACTTGTCGCCCCTGGGCGTCGAGCACGCGCAAGGTGCTGAAGGCCGGCTCGAGGTCCGCATCAAACCAGATGCGAACGTAGCTGGGCAAACTCTCGGTAACCGCCCCCACGCGGGGCTCCGCCCGCTCGGGAAATGCATGTGCCGCAACCGTTTGGGACCAGAGCAGCCCCCACAGTGCAGCAGCGGCCAAGCGGGTTCTCATAGCCTGTAGGTCCGCTCGTGTCAGGGGAGGAATGGCTTCCCATAGCTCTTGGGAAACATGTCGTCGAGAAACAGGTGAAGCTGGATGAATATCCCGATGTCGTGGCCCGATCGTTTATTGACCGGAATAGCCGCCTCCAGGCCCACCTGCATGGTTTTGCCAAACCACATGAAGCCCGGATTCACTGTGCCGGTTGCCTGACCGGAACAATCTTTGCTGATGCAGGTTTTCACCGCGACCTCAACCAGCGCGATGAGGCGGTCGAATGGGGCGCCGAGCCCGACGTCCTTTACGTAGGACTGCAGATACTGCAGGCTGTACTGTATCGTGAAGCCCCAGTTCAGCCGGTCAGGTTCCGAGCGCCGCGTGGGGAGCTCCGGCGAGAGAATGCCGGTGATTGCCAGCGGCCGCAGATATTTCACTCCGTCCGGCAGATCGCCAAAGCCCTTGCCGTAGAAGAGCGCGGGGGAAATGGTGGAGAAGGATTCGGCGCCGACCCGGTGGCTGCCAGTGCCGCCAAGATCGGCATCGAGTCCCAGGGAAAGAATCCCTTCATGCTCCGCATTCTTGATCAACTGGTACTTGAGTCCAAGCCCAAGGTTGTCGAAACCATGTTGGGCGACCGTATCGTCGGTGGGCCTGACGCGTTGATAGGCGGCGCCCAGTGATATGCCGAAGTCCGGTGTAATCCGCTTGCTGAGCTCGGTGGAAAACCTCGTGGTATGAACGCCTGGTGTACCGGTAGGTTGCCCCGCGTCGCCGCCACCTGAGGTCGCGCCGCTCTTTTCGTCCTGTGGCAGCTTGCGGTGCCCGACCACGAAACTCATCTCATCGGCCACAAACGGGTCGTCCACCGTGATGGTGGCGGGCAAGAAGCGCTTGCCGACGACGCCATGGGCGTGAGAGGGAGAACTGACTAACACCTGGGTGACCACCGCAATTATCAAACTGCCGATGAGTTTGGGTCTGATGGCATCTATCATGTTTAGTCCACCATTCACTACCGGGGCCCCAGGGCGTAGTTAATTAACTATGTCTTCCATTGAAGATTGTCTGCTGTGATTTGCGGCGGCCTATCCTATTTGGATGTCACGCAAATAAAAAATTCTTCGTGACCTTTATGTTAAAGGGATCTCCGAAATCGCCCTGTCGCGGTGCGCATTTCGGAGAATTCCCAGGCGAGGAGCCTTCCGGCAGAGAATAACTACTTACTTTCGGCCGCGCCCTTGGTAAAGCCCAGATGAACGGTGATGGTATCGCCGTCTTTGACGTCTTTGACGTCGTCTGCAGGGAAATGCAAGTGCAGAGTGGGACCCCCTCCCTTGGTCTTGAGAGCAAGCGTCCCCTTCTTGTGATCAATCTGGGTCACGGTTCCGGTCATGTCGTGCTCACCTAAGAGGCCAGGGGTATCTTTATGGGCAAAAGCGGATATTGCCGGAATAGCGATCAACATCGCCGCGATGACGGGAAACAGAGCCTTCTTCATAAAAGTTTCTCTCCAATCCACTCAGTAAATACGTTACACATGAACACACATGGCGCAGTGCATCGGCATGGGGAACTAACGCGCAGTCCGACCGGCTTGCGCTGCGTTACAGTCTAGGCGACGCCTAACATCGCGCAAGTTAAATGTGAGGTAAATTTCACAATCCGCAATGACAATCCGCAATGACAATACGCAATGACAATCTCGTGACGCAGGTACTGTCGGACGTCAAGACGCACAGGCACACCGCATGCCTCATGCCATCGGCACAGTCCGGCGCGGGTTTTCACCGGAACCTCGCCCACAACGTGACGGGAAAATGAAGATGGATTCATCAGCGAAGTGATTTTTGCTGCCCTCGCGTGCTGACTTGCAGGTCATGCCTGCCGATGGTGGCAGTCGACTCAAATCTGCGCGCCGCGGCGCTATGTCGCACCCGCCTGCGGCGGGCCGGTGCTTAGAATGAAAACGCTCGCTCGTGGCGCGGGAGGCCCAAGATGGGGGTGCGCACGGGCGGGAGAGCCAAAAAAACGATAATAGGGTGTTCCCGTGAAGAGAAATCGCATTGCGCTTGCCGCCTCGGCAGCGCTGATGGGTCCTGGCCTTGCCGGCGCGCAGGTCGCCGCTCCCGAGCCGCTGCAAGAGGTAGTGGTCTCGGCCAAGTCCGACCGCAGTGAGACGCCGGGCACGCCGCCCAATACGCCGTCGCCGGCCTACGGCATCAGCAGCGCCCGGATGGCGGACTTCAATGTGGTGAACCCGGAGGACGCGCTGAAATACGCGCCCAATCTCGCGGTGCGCAAGCGCTTCATCGGGGATATCAATTCGATCATCTCGGTGCGCAGCACCAGCTCGCGCCAGTCGGCGCGAGGCCTGGTCTATGCGGACGGGCTGCTCCTGTCCAACCTGCTGGGTTCGGATTTCACCTTCCCGCCGCGCTGGTCGCTGGTCAACGCCGCCGAGATCGAGCGTGTCGACGTGCTGTATGGCCCGTACTCGGCGCTGTATCCGGGCAATTCGCTGGGCGCGACGGTGTTGATTTCCACGCGCAGCCCTGAAAAATTCGAGGGCGATGCCAGCGTCCAACTATTTACCCAGCGTTTCGGCCTGTACGGAACGCACGAGAATTTCAACGGGTTTCACGCCAATGCCTACGTGGGTGACCGCGTCGGCGCGCTCTCCTACCTGGTGAGCGTGGACCGGCAAGGCAGCACGAGCCAGCCGCTGAGCTTCTATACCGCGGCGCGTTCGACCACCCGCGCCGGCTCCGCCGACAAGCCGGTCACCGGTGCGTTCTTCGACAAGGACCAGACAGGCGCCGACCGGGTCGTGATGGGCGTGAACAGCGAGGGCGTCACGCACACCATCCAGGACCAGCTCAAGGTCAAGCTCGGCTACGACATTACCAAGACCCTGCAGGCCCAGTTCACCGCCGCCTACTGGCAGCAGAACCGCTCCAGCACCACCGGCAGTTACCTGCGCGATGCCGCTGGCAACGTGGTATCGAACGGCAACGTGAATATCGGCGGCAATCGCTATGTGATCCCTGCCAATGCCTTTGCACCCAGCAACGGCGAGGACGCGCGCTGGCTCTACGGCCTGTCGCTGCGTACGCGCAACCAGACTGGCTGGAACTTCTCCGGTATAGCCTCCCTGTTCGACGTGAGCAAGGACATCAGCCGCACCGCCAATGCCGCCGGCAGCGGGCCGGGCACGGTGACCTTCGGCGATGGCACCGGCTGGCGCACCTTGGACCTGAAAGCCGATCACCGCCCGGAAAATCTGCCGGGCGGGCACTGGTTCACCTTCGGCTATCACTATGACAACTACCGCCTGAGCAATACGACCTACAACACCTCGGACTGGCAGGCGGCCACCCTTACTGCCTTCAACAATGCCTTTGCCGGCAAGACCGAGACGCAGGCGCTCTATGCGCAGGACGCCTGGTATTTTGCCGAGGACTGGAAGCTGATCCCGGGCGTGCGCTATGAACACTGGCGCGCCTATGACGGCAGCCGCAGCCAGCCCGGCGCGAACCTGGGCTACCCGGAGCGCAGCAAATCCAACTGGTCGCCCAAGCTGGCGCTGGAGAAAGCCTTCGGCCAGGACTGGCTGGCCCGCCTCTCGCTGGGCCAGGCCTATCGCTACCCGACCGTCAGCGAGCTGTTCCAGGGCAGAATCACCGGCACCTCGCTGATCAACAACGATCCGAACCTGAAGCCCGAGCGCTCGTTCTCCAAGGACCTGACCTTCGAACGCACGCTGGACGCATCGCATTTACGCTTGTCGCTGTACGAGGACGACATCCACGACGCGCTGGTGAGCCAGACCAATACCACCGTGTTCCCGACCGTGACCAGTTTCCAGAACGTCGATCGCGTGCGTACCCGCGGCATCGAACTGGCCTACGATACGCGCGACCTTTTCATCAGCGGCTTCGACTTGGCCGCCAGCGGCGCATACAATCATTCCAAGACGCTGGAGAACGCCAAGAACCCGGCCTCGGTGGGCAAGTACTTCTATCGTATCCCGCAATGGCGCGCCAACCTGGTCGGCACCTATCGCATCACACCGGCCTGGGCGGGCACGCTGGCCATGACCTATTCCGGGCGGCAGTACAATACGCTCGACAATTCGGATGTCAATCCCGACACCTTTGGCGGTACCAGCAGTTTCCTGACCTTCGACGTCAAGCTGACCTACCGGCCCGCCAGGAATGTGCGTCTAGGGCTTGGCATCGATAACCTGACCGACCAGCGCTATTACGTCTATCACCCGTATCCGGGCCGGACGTTCTACGCCGAGGCGAAGGTCTCCTTTTAAGCGTCTGACGAGAGCGATAACAACCATGAAAGGCTCCCGCCTTATCCTCGCCGGCCTGATGGCCTTCGCTACCATGGCGGGCACGGCCCAGACCCACACCCACACCCATACCCATACCCCTACCCAAAAGATGAGCGAACTCGGCAGCGGCGCTGCGTTCGACCGGGAAGGGCGGCTGTGGGTTGCCTACAAGGACGGCCCTTATGTTGCGCTGCAATCGTCGGCCGACTTCGGCCGCAGCTTCGGCCCGGCGCAGCGCGTCAACAACGCGCCGGAACAAGTCGCGGCCGATCACGACAGCCGCCCCAAGGTCGCCACCGGCCGCGACGGCGAGATCTTCGTCACCTGGACCCAGCCGCTGGCCAAGCCCTACACCGGCTTTATCCGTTTCGCCCGCTCCACCGACGGCGGCAAGTCCTTCGCCGCGCCGCTGACGGTACACGCCAACCGCGACGAGATCACGCATCGCTTCGACGCCATCGCGGTGGACCGCGCGGGCCGGATATTCGTGAGCTGGATCGACAAGCGTGACGTGGTAGCCGCCGAGGCGCGCAAGCAGCCATACGCGGGCGCAGCCATCTACTACGCGGTATCGACGGACCATGGCGCGACCTTCCAGGGCGACTACAAGATCGCGGACCAGTCGTGCGAATGCTGCCGCATCGCCATGTCGGCCACGCCCGACGGCAAGATGCTGGCACTGTGGCGCCATGTGTTCCCGCCCAACGCGCGTGACCATGCGCTGGCTTTGCTAAGCGCCAACGGCACCCCCACGCGCTTCCAGCGCGCCACCTTCGACGATTGGCGCATCGATGCCTGCCCGCATCACGGCCCGGGCGCCTCGGTAGCGCCGGACGGCACCCTGCACCTGGTCTGGTTCGCCGTGCGCGAGGGCAAGCCGACGGTCTCGGTGGGTCGCTGGAAGGCCGGCAAGTTGCTGGCGCAGCGCCCGCTTGACGATCCGCGCGCGCAGCATGCCGACATCGTCGCTCTGGACGACAATGAGATCGCGGTGGCGTGGAAGTCGTTCGACGGGCAGCAGACGAGCCTGTCCGCCATGCTCTCGCACGACGGCGGCAAGACCTGGCATACGCGGCAGGTGGCCCGCACCGAACGCGACTCCGACCAACCGCATCTGCTGCAGCACGCAGGCCGCGCCTACGTTTTGTGGCGTACCGAAGCCGAAGGCTTCCAGGTTTTCCCGCTGGCAAAGGAGGCCGCATGAAGCTCTCCCGCCGCAAGTTGCTGGCCGCCGCCGCCGCTCTACTGGTCACGGGCACCGCAAATGCAAGCGGCCCGCAGGCCGAACGCGTGGCCGTATTCGATTCCGCCACCGCCGCGCAACTGACCGCCGGCCACAAGGGCAAGCCCTTCGTGCTGCTGGTCTGGTCGCTCGACTGCGTCTATTGCAAGCGCAATTTCGAGGCGATCGGCAAGCTGCAGGCGCGCTATCCGGCGCTGCGCATCGTCACGCTGGCGATGGACAGCACCGAAGCGCTGCCACAGGTTCAGCAACTCCTCCAACGCGTCAGCCTGACGCGCAATGCCTGGGTGTTCGGCCGCGAGCCGCAAGAACGCCTGCGCTACGCAGTCGACCCTGACTGGATGGGCGAGATGCCACGCACTTATTTCTATCGCGCCGACGGGCAGAGGCAAGGCGTGTCCGGCGTGATCAGTTCGTCGGACTGGAGCAAGCACCTGCGCTGGGCCGGTATCGCAAGCTGAGTTTTGCGTGGGCAGGACAGGCGTGCCCAAAGGTGATATCCATGCCCGCAGCCACCCCGAACCGGGGCGCTGGCCTCATGCCGGTGCGCGCGGCGCGCCTGACAGAATCTCCTCGCTTACCTCCGGATCGCAGGACGCGATCCGTCCCGAGGACGAGCCAGTGTCCAGGAACGCGTCTATTCCTTTCATCCTTTTTCGGAGGCCAGTCGCACGCTATCCTCGGCCAACCGCTACTGCCGCGGCAGCCATTAGGGTAGTGCAACTTATAGTTGACGAGTCTCGCGTGACGTCGGCTTTCGATGTCCTAGTTGGCCGCTTGTCGAGCCAACGCCAACGTCGCGTTGGCTTCGCCAATGATTGTGACGTAACGCACAGAGCGCAGGGAAATGCGGCGTAAGATGACGGTGTGCAAGGGACGTGCGTATTTGGGAGCTCTTGTAGTGTCGTGTCGGCCGACGCAAGCTTAAGCTTGCAAGACGTTCGATTTCATGGATTCCCTAGCCTAGCGGCGCAGTCCATGTTTTTCGATGCCGGTCGCCGCCCCTTGCGCGTCCGGATGAGTGAGGGTTATGGTCTCGGCCGCCAAGGAGGGTGCCTCCCTGCTAAAGGGGTAGGGCAATGGTTCCTGCCGTCCGTAGAATCGAACTTGCTACACACCCGATTCCGTCAATTGAGGAACCATCATGGGCTGGTGGAACAGATTCGCGCTCTGGCTTTGGCGGGACCGATATGACCACGACCCGGCCACCGGAACAGGGGGGTGAGCAGCACAACATTTCCCTCTGGAACCGTTTGCGCCCCGCTCGCGAGCGCCTGTTGCGCGTATTGCTGGACCGCCCGCTTTGGCCAGCCTTCGTTGGTGGCATCGGAGCGGTCAGCGCGATGTACTATATGGACATCGCCAAAACCGACCAGCAGGTGCACCGACACTCTGGGGAACTGCTTCTGCGTTGCGTTCACGAACCCGACCATGCACTCAGATGCCACCCAGTCCCCGGTGAACGTTCACGGTGACTTCGCGGATCAAGCGTATGGTAGCGGCCCGGGTGTATGCCTCGAGGCTACTCCAGGGGCGGTTCGTCTCGTATGACCAGTTCCATGAACCCTGAACTTAGGTCGTACTCCCGGGAGAAACGATGTTCGGGGAGTAGCGCCAGCAATATCTCCGCGGTTGTACGGACCGTGCAACCGCGTGCCACATGACCACCGAACACTCGACCGCGCGGGTCGGCAACCGACATGTGCAGGTGCGCTCCATCAGATGATATGGACCCGGCGAGCGTCAGTATTTCCAGATTGTCACGCAGCTCGGTAGGATCCTCGTCCCCGGCAAATCGCAATTGGGCAACGCTGAGGCTCCCGATGCCCTGGATTACGAAGGCCGCACGCAATTTGAGCTGACGCAGCACGTCTTCGAGTGCGACACGCAGATCGTCGCCGGGAGAGAGGCGCAGAGGATGTGCTTGCATCGCGCGGTTCCAGGTTGGGGGTTCCGTGACAGGTTAAGGCGAATTGAGGTCGATCGCAATTGAGCGCCAGCTCTCGCCAGAACAGCCGTCGTACGGGCGACAGTGATCTTGTGAAGGACCAGCTTCTTCACCTGGATCAAGTGACCCTGAAAGCAATTTCTACGAAAGACCTGGTGGAGACAGAATCACTTAAGGAAGCCGCACACCGGTCCCATCAGCTCGTGGATGAACTGATGATGTCGGACCTTTTGGTCATTGCTTGCCCCCATGTGGAATTTCGGAATCCCGTCGTCTTTAAAGGCGTAGATTGACTATGTGGTACGCGCTGGCAAAACCTTCAGCTACGCCGGTGCCGGGGTAGAGGCTGGGATTTCGTCGAGCCGTATCCGCGCGCGTGGCAGTGATGGCCGATGAAGAGACGATCGGCAACGCAGTGGCGAAGGCCCGATGAGGGCCGGCAAGCGGTCATCCAAGTCGAGACTGGCGATCGTCCCCTCATCGGCGATAGTGTCGAAAAACTCAATCTGACTGGTGCTCCGACCGGGACGGTGGAAGCCCGGCCTCTTGGAACGGCCTGTATTGAACGATCGTCGATCGGTTGAGGGTCGCCCCCCCCCAAACAAAAGAATCTGCACAAAGTCCGTCCCCGACGCGTTTTTCAACACTATCTGTCCATAGCGGCCGGTCACTATCCAGCAAGTGAAGAAGATCGCGGGCGATCAGCGCCATCCTCTCAGAACTGGATCGAGGCCCGGCCAATGCCTTCGAATTCCGCTGTCACAAGGTCGCCAGCCGACGCGTTCAGAATGCCGACCCAGGTACCCGTGGTGACGACGGTGCCGGCTTCCACGCTTCGGCCCGCGCGCGTGGCGTGGCGTAGCCAGGCCACCAGTCCATAGGCCGGATCGCCCAGGGCATGGGTGCCACAGCGCTCGATCGACTCCATGCCAATTTGCACCCGGCAACGCTGTGCCGCCCAGTCTCGCGCTTCATAGTCACGCCACTCGCCAAGCACAAGCGCCCCGTGGGCCTGTAGGTCAGCCAGCTTCAGTAGCGCAGGTGCGGCGACGTACTGCTGCCAGCGTGAGTCGACGACTTCAATGGAGACCGCCATCGCGTCGATCAGCGCAGCCGCGCCCGGGCCATCGAGGGCGGCCGCCTGCGCTGCGTCCACCCCACGCCCGAGTCGCAGCGCGATCTCGGCCTCAATGCCGCGCCACGTGAAGGGCCAGTCGCCGGCATGCGCGGGGCTGGCCCACACCCCGTCGGACGGGAGTTCGGCGTGTGTCAGTTGCGCCTCGCGTGAAGGCCCCCCGGATTTCCAGTACCCGGCGCCTATCTTTTGCCAGCCAAGCGAGCGAGCCACGACCGACTGCACGGCGTAGGCCTGCTCCGGATTGTCAAGCGCGGTGGCGAAGCGCTCCGCGTCGGCACAACGGTGCTCGCGCCGTGCGCAAAGCAGCGCCTGTGCGACCGTATCGATGTTGGTTAATGTCATGCTTCGGGCAATTCCTTGAATGAAGGATCAAAATGACTCCGTGACTCGCTCGCGGCAAGCGCACGCAGCACGCTGCGGCACGCTGCCGGCACCGGACCGATCACGGGAATGGCAAAACGCATGCTCAAGGCCTGGGCCGCCTGGCCCAGCGGGCCACCTCCTATCACCACCGCTTGTGCTCCGTCAGCTTCCACGCAGGCCTGGACCGCGTCTGCCAGCGCGGCTTCCAGCGCCGCCGGGTCAAGACCAAGCATGCGAGGGTCGCCGCGGGTGAAACGCACACCGGTGAAGCTAGCATCGAGTCCGTAGCGCCGCACATTGGCTTCAATCGAGGACGCCAGGAACGGCGTCGTCGTGGCAATACCGAATCGACGCCCATGCTGCGCCGCTTCTCGCATGGCGGCTTCGCCGATACCCACCACCGGCACGGCTAGCCTGCGCCGAAGCGCGTCCGCGCCGGGATCGCCGAAAGCGGCGACGATGACAGCGCGCACGCCTGCGCGCTCCGGACCGGCGCCGAGCAGATCCATGGCGCCGACCGCGTCCGCGGCGGCGCGCAGATCTGCCTCGTCGACGATCATCGGCACACCGCGTGCCATCGTCACGCCGCGGATCTCCAGATCGTGGGCAAGAGCGGCACGCGCGATGTCAACCATCATCTGCGTGGTCGACTGCGACGTATTCGGATTGATCAGCAGGATGTGGTTCATCGCGATGCGCCGATCAGGAGCCGCTTGCGCTGGCAGCACTAGCACCGACCGCGAGATCGGCTTCGTCGTCGGCGGCTGTCTCGCCCATGGCGCGGCCGAAGGTTTCCGGCGCAAACTGGACACTCAGAGCGAAAACAGCGTACATCGCTGCCAGCATGCTGAACATGCCGCCGACGCCATAGGTTTCGAACACGCGGCCACTGATCAGCGGTGTCAGTGCCCCGGCCAGCGTGCCGAGCGCCAGGATCAGGGAAGTGCCGAACGCGCGAACGTGGGTGGGATATTGCTCCGGCGCGAAGATCCAGATCGAGGTGTTGAGCAACACGACGCAGAACGTGAAGGCTGCGCCGAAGAGCAGTACCAGGGCCACGTTATACGTCAGGAAACCGAAGCACAGTCCGGCCGTGCAGGCGAGCCCAGCGCCTACCGTCAGCACGCGCTTGCGCGGGATGTGATAGCCGCAGTACGAAGCCGCGAGCGCGCCGAACAGGCTGCCGCTCTGCATCACCATGGTAAAGAGCAAGCTCTTGGAAATGGTGTAGCCCTGTGACATCAGAATCGTCGGCATCAGCGTCAGTACGGAAATCTGCGCCCCGTATGTCATGGAAACCGCAATCCCGAGCGCGATCGTGCGCCGGCCCAGACGGCCTTTGAATACGTCGCTCAGCCGTACCTTGACGTGCGGCGCCTCATCCTGCGTCGATGCCTTGATGTACGGCGTCGGCTCACCTGCGAGCTTGCCCAGCCGGCCCGACGCCAGGATCGACAGCACGCGGTTGGCCTCGTCTACCCGTCCCTTGGATAACAGGAACCGCGGTGTCTCCGGAATAAAACGTCGATAGAACACGACAAAGAACGCGGGAACCACCAGGCAGGCGAACAGCCAGCGCCAATTGTCCGGTCCCGGAAACATGGCGAACACGGCCAGGCCAAAGGCGGGCGCCAGCATATTGCCAAGACCACCGCTGCCCACGCTAACCATGCCAACTGCCGTACCCCGGAAGCGGGTCGAGCACAACTCGGCCAGCATCGTCACAGCAATGGAGATCTCCCCGCCCAGGCCGATGCCAACGATAAAGCGGCCCGCGGCCAGCACCGCATAGTTCGGCGCCAGCGCGCAGATGATGGCGCCCAGCGTGAACAGCAGCAGGTTTGCGCTCAGCATCGTACGCCGGCCGTAGCGATCTGCGATATAGCCCGAGCCGATGCGTCCGAGCGCGGCGGCACTGAATGTCAGTGTGTTTAGAAAGCCGATCTGCGCCACCGAGATGCCCCATTGCTCCCGCAACATGGGGCCAACCAGGCCGACCGCATTCTGCTCGAAGACATCGAACATCACACCCAGCATGATCATGAAGATGATCTTCTTGTGCGAAGCCGTCACGCCGATGCCATCCATCGCCCGGTCGAGCTCGTGCTGCTGTGGGGAACTCGATGATTGAACTACCACTTCTGCGCCCATCTTTGTCTCCTCCTCGTTTGAGGTCGTCACGGTGTATCCGCAAACTTCTCGCCGCCTGGATCGGCTGGCGTTTGTAGAGCAGCAATGAAGATTCGTTCCGCTCCTGGCCTATTCGAGCGCCGGTGCCGCGTGCGGCGTCCGGCGCGCGTGCAGGGCCTGCTCGGCCGCATAGGCCAGCCGTATCAGCACGGGTTCTGAAAACGGACGGCCGAAGAACTCCAGCCCGACCGGCACGCCCTGCGGCGCATTGCGGTCCGCGGCGGAAAACCCCGCTGGAATCACGATCGCCGGAAAGCCGGTGGCAGATGCAAGCACGCCGTTACGTTCGGCTTGCGGCTCGCCGATCGGCGCCACCAGGCGGCGCTGATGCGGAAAGGCCAGTGCATCGATCCGATGCGCTTGCATCAGATCCAGTAGCCGCTGGCGCAACGCCTCCTGGCGTTGCAGGCGCTCGCGGTATTCGGCCTCCTTGCCCGCCAGCGCCACGGCCATGGTCAGCGTTCCAGCCACGCTTGCGTGCACGTCTCCTGATGCGATGATGTCTTTCAGCGACCGCACCTTCACGTCCGGGGCGAGCCGGGCCAGGTACGCATCGAGATCGTGCTCCATCTCGTAGTGATGCACGAGCGTTGACGCCAGGAGTTCCTCGGGGCTGATGGCGTCGTCCACCGCGACCAACTCCGCGCCCTGCGCTTCGATGACGGCCAGTGCTTGCTGCATGACGGCGTTGACGGGCCGATGCTCGGGCCCATCGCCGAAGAAATGGCGCAGTACGCCGATGCGCGCGCCCTTGAGCCCGTCGCGTTCGAGAAAGGCCGTATAGCTTGCGGGGATGTGGGAGGCGCCTTGGCTCGAGATAGGATCGGCCGGGTCATGCCCGACAATTGCGTCGAGCAGTACAGCGGTATCCGCAACGGTCCGTGTGATCGGCCCGATGGTGTCCTGCGTGAGGCCGCAGGGAACGAGCCCCGTTCGGCTGACCAGGCCCGTGGTGGGACGCAGGCCGACGAGATTGTTAGCCGAGGCCGGCGACCTGATCGAGTTGACCCCGTCGGTTCCGATTCCGAGCAAACCGAAGTTGGCTGCGATGCCAGCGCCGGTGCCGCCGCTGGACCCGCCAGGCGTTCGCGTCAGGTCGTAGGGGTTCAAGGTCTGGCCAAGCTCCGTGCTAACGGTCTCGCCCCCGGAGGCAAGCTCGTGCAGGTTGGTCTTTGCCAGGACGATGGCGCCTGCCCGGCGCAGCCGCTGGACAATAAACGCATCCTGCGCGGCCATATTGCCCCGAAGGCAAGGCGAGCCTGCGGTGGTTTCGATGCCACCGCATTCGATATTGTCCTTGATCAGCACCGGGATGCCGTGGAGAGGCGCCAGGGCCTGCGCCGGCTTCCCGGCGGCCTGGGCGTCCATGCGTTCTGCCTCTGCCAGCGCCTGCGGGTTGAGGCGGAGGATGCTGTTGATGCGGGGGCCGCTTTGATCGTAGGCTGAGATCCGGTCCAAGTAGCCGCGCACCAAGTGCCGCGCCGTCAGCCGGCCGTCACGCATCGCGGCATGTGTGGTGGCAACGGTGGCCTCCATCAGGTTGAACGGCGCTTGACTGCCGGGGCCGTTCGTTTTCGATTCGAATGCACTGTTCATGAGAGTCTTCCATGCGCCCGCTACGGGCGCCCGAGGCGTTGGGGGTGCGGGGAAGCGGTGCGGCGCCGGCGCACCGCTTCCCGTTGTTATCGGTTGACCAGCTTGGCAGGCAGGGTCCAGATGGCAAAGGCACCAATGATCAGCATTGCCGCGATCATGTAATAGGCGCTAGTGCCACTCTGCGTCACGTCCCTGAGATAGCCGATCATGTAGCCGCTGGTGAAGCCGGCGAGGTTGCCGATCGAGTTGCTCATGGCGATTGCCGTGGCCGCCGCGGCACCGCTCAGGAAAGCGGTCGGCAGCGACCAGAACAGCGGCGTGCAGGTCAGGATGCCGGCCGCGGCAATCGACAGGAACACCAGCGACAGCGCGGTACTGTGCATGACCCAGGGCAGCGCCAGGAAGCCGATCGCCCCCATCATGCAGGGCACGATCAGGTGCCAGCGCCGTTCGCGATGCTTGTCGGCGCTCTTTGCGAAGAAGTACATCGTGACAATCGCCGCCACATAGGGGATCGCGCTCAGCAAGCCGATATGGATGGGATCGGTGACGCCCGTGGACTTGATGAAGGTCGGCAACCAAAGCGTGATGCCGTACTGGCCGGTGACATAGCAAAAGCAGATCAGGCTGATGAGCCAGACGCGTGGGTCGGTGAAGACGTTGCCGACACGGGCCTGCGGGTCTGCCGACCTGACATCCTCCGCCTTGGCCAGCTCCAGCACGCGTTTCTCCTCGCCGCTGAGCCATTTGGCCTTGGCAATCGAGTTGTCGAGGTAGTAGAAGCAGAAGAGGCCCAGCAGGACTGCGGGAACGGCCTCGATGAAGAACATCCACTGCCATCCGGCCCAGCCTGCGATACCGCCCATGCTGCCCATCAGGAAGCCGGACAACGGATTGCCAATGATGCCGGACAGCGGCGAGCCCATGCAGTAGATGGCCATGATCTTGGCGCGCCGGTGCGCCGGGTACCAGCAGGACAGGTAATATACGATGCCCGGCGTAAAACCGGCTTCGGCCAGGCCGAGCAGGAAGCGTAGCGTGTAGAAGGCGGTAGGCGTCTCCACGAACACGAAACACGCGGAGAGCAGACCCCATGTGACCATGATGCGCCCGATCCATACCTTGGCGCCGAACCGGTGCAGGGCCAGGTTGCTTGGCACTTCGAACAGGAAGTAGCCGATGAAGAAGATGCCGGCGCCCAGGCCGTAAACCGTTTCGCTGAAGCCCAACTGCTGCGACATCTGAAGCTTGGCGAAACCAACGTTGACACGATCGAGATAAGCGATCAGGAAGCACAGCATCAGGAACGGTATGAGCCGCCAGCTTACCTTGCGATAAACCGCGTCCTCGAACGTCCTCACTTTTGTCCCGGCCTGCAGGGTAGTATCCACAGCGTCTCCTTTGTTTTTTCAGGTATGTCTGTGCTGCTGCACTGATCCTGGCCCGATCAGTGCGGTGCGGGAATTAGCGCCACTGCGGCGCAGCCGCGCGGAATTCCTCGCTTCGGATGGGAACTACAGTTGCGTCGGACGGCGTCAGGCCGCAGCTTTGAGCGGCAAGGGCGTGGCATGGGCGGCCAGGTAGTCCATCGCGGCGGATGTCCCGCTTGCCGCGACCGGCACGCCCGAGATCTTCAAGCCCATTTCGCAGCCGGCGAGCGTCGCCACCAGCGTCAGGTCGTTGCAGTCGCCGAGATGGCCGATGCGGAACATGCGGCCTTTCATCTTGCCCAGCGCCGCGCCCAGCGACATGTTGAAGCGCTCATAGATATTCCTGCGCACAACGTCCGCATCGATCCCCTCGGGCATCATCACGCCAGTGAGAACCGGGCTGTACACGGCAGGGTCGGCGCACTGGATCTCCAGGCCCCAGGCGCGCACTGCCCGGCGGCATGCCTCGGCCAGCCGCTGATGGCGCGCGAACACATTGTCCAGCCCCTCGTCGAGAATCATGTCTAGTGCTTCGGACAGGCCATAGAGCAGATTTGTGCTGGGTGTATAGGGCCAGTAGCCGGTGCGGTTCATCTCGATGATCTCGTCCCAGCTCCAGAAGCTGCGCGGCAGCCGCGCCGTCCTGGCGGCTTCGATGGCCTTGGGCGACACCGCATTGAAACTGATGCCCGGCGGCAACATGAGTCCTTTCTGCGAACCGGAGACGGTCACATCCACGCCCCATTCGTCGTGCCGGTAATCGGCGGACGCCAGGCCGGAAATCGTGTCGACCAACAGCAGTGCAGGGTGCCGCGCGGCATCGATCGCCTTGCGCACGGCCGCGATGTCCGAGGTAACACCGGTCGAGGTTTCGTTATGGACCACGCAAACCGCCTTGATGGCATGCTCGGTGTCAGCGCGCAGGCGTGCTTCGATCATGTCGGCCTGCACACCGCGGCGCCAGCCCTCGATACCCGGCAAGCCGAGAAACTCGGGCCGGATGCCAAGATTCTCGGCCATCTTCTTCCAGAGCGTGGCGAAGTGACCAGTCTCGAACATCAAGACCGTGTCGCCAGGACTCAGGGTGTTCGTCAATGCGGCTTCCCATGCGCCCGTACCGGAAGCGGGATAGATCACGACCGGTTGCTCCGTCTTGAATACCTGCTTGATCCCGGCCAGCACCTTGAGGCCAAGTGCCCCGAACTCGGGGCCGCGATGGTCGATGGTCGGGTAGCTCATGGCTCGCAGGATGCGATCGGGAACGGGGCTCGGCCCGGGGATCTGAAGGAAGTGGCGGCCCGCGGGGTGGAAGTCGAGTTTCAGCATAGTCTCCTCCTGTTGAGTTTTGAATACAAAATACTGTAGCAGAGGAGCGGCGTGAAGACAGGAGGGTTTTTGGTGAAATTGCGCAGTGTTTACCCCATACAAATGGATCCAGCTAAATTTTGGAACGGTGTTAAGTGTCTGCTAAAATGTTCACAATGATGCTTCTAGAGCTTTGAATGCAAAATTCAATTTCTCCTGGCGCGGATTCTCCCATATCCGTGCTACCCAAGGTTGAACGGCAACGCTTGCACGACACGGTGGTGGATCACCTGCGGACGTTCATCGTCGAGGGCGTCTTGAAAGCGGGTACGAAACTCAACGAACGCGAGTTATGCGAGACGCTGGGCATCTCCCGCACGCCGCTGCGCGAAGCCATGAAGGTGCTGGCGGCGGAAGGGCTGATCGAAAGCACGCCCAACCGGGGCGCGACGGTATCGCGCCTGTCGGAGACGGAGATTCGGGACACATTCGAATTGATGAGCGGCCTGGAAGCGTTATCCGGGGAGCTGGCCTGCGAGCGCATCACGGCCGTCGAGCTGGCGGAGATCAAAGCGCTGCACTACGCGATGCTGGCATGCCGGGCAAAGGATGACTTGCCCGGCTATTACAGCTTCAACCATCAGATTCATGACCGTATCAACGAAGCGGCCAGCAATGTCGCGCTGCGTCAGACCTATCTATCGGTGAATCGGAGGTTGCAGGCCCTGCGCTACCGGTCGAACTATCAGAAGCCGAAATGGGACAGCGCCATCCATGACCACGAGGAGATGCTGACGGCGCTCGAAGCACGCGATGGCAAGCGGCTTGCCGCGATCCTGCGCCAACATCTGCTGGACAAGCGCGACGCCGTGCTACTCATCCAGTCGAGTGAGGCCGGCGACACGTCAGGCACATAGAGCAGCGGGCCGAAGCACCCGCATCCCACTGCGGCTTGAGTAGAGCGAGGCTGTTCAGTTTGGCCAGAGCCAGCGCCCCTGATGGGTTTCGCTAGTCGGTTCCCCGTCGCTCGTGCGCACTCGCTGGTGCTCGGTCATCCTCGGGATTTGCCGCCTACGGTACCTTCCCGCAAGGTGGTTGCGATTGCCGTTTTGCCCACACCAACTGACGCGAGAAACAGCCCGCGCATCCCGACATGGCTATTGTGGGGCGTGATTCTTTTCTTCGTTGGCTTGTTCGTTTGCTCCGCCGTTGCCACCATCTGACGCATGCATGTCCGTTACGGCCGATGAGCCGCCATTGGCCGGCACGGCGGCGGACGCCTCTTCCCGACCCGTTACAGTCCCTCAAGCTTGCGCTTGCGAACGTCTGGAAAGGCAATGAGTCCAGTCGGTCAGCGCTCAACTCACGGTATCAGTTCCTTTCCGGTCATTGAGGCAGCCACGCGGCCCTCTCAGGCCTGCCTGAGCAGGCTCACGGACGCCGCCACGGTGGCGGAGCTCGCGGCGAGTTGCGCACAGAGGTCAAGCAGCGACCCCAGCCGCGTCATGTCGTCCGGACCCGGACGTGGCCGGGGCACGATGTCGAGGTCGATCACCGGGCGGCCAAGGCTGTCGAGGTCTTCGTCCTGGTGGCCACCCCCGCCGCCGGAAAAGTCGAATCCGGGGATCGGCGCGCCCAGGCTGTCCAGCTCCTCTCCCGTACTTCCGACCGTGCCGCCTGCCTCCACGACGGCCCTAAGTGCATCGAGCCAGCGTCCGTAGCGGGCATTCGTATCGCCCAGGCTGTCGATCCCTTCCTCGCCGCGCCACGCACGTCCGACCAGGGCGAGCAGCGTGTCCCGGTCCATCCCCGCCAGGCGGCCGTCCGGATTGCCCTCCTGGCCACCGTCGTCCCCGTCGCCCGCCGGCAGGCCGGTCTGGGCATCCGCATCCGGGTCGGGATGGTCGTCGTCGTCGGGGGGGGCGGAGTCGTTGGCGTTGTCCGCCACATTGCTATTAGCGTTGTCATCGCCGTCGCCGGAGTCACCCGAGTTCTCCGAGCCATCGGCATTGCCGGCGGTGGGGCCGGCCACGATCTTGCCGCCCTTGACGGTCTTCGGCTCGCCGTTCGTGATCTTGCCGTCCTTGTCCACCGAGTCCGTCTGCTCCGTGCCGTCGCCGTTCTTGTCGACGGTACGCGTCTTGATGGTGTAGCTCCCGTCCGCGTGCCTGGCCACTTCAGTCGTGGAGGTGTTTCCATTGACGTCGGTCGAACTAGCGGCGGACCCGGTGTCGCCGTTGGATGACCAGTCCGTCCTGTCCATGGACGACGAACCGTCGGGCTTCTCGTGCCTGCTGATGGTGTATTCCGTGCTTGTGCCGTCGGGATTGGACTCGGTGCCGAACCCCACCGAGCTGTGCCCGTCGTCGTGCTGCCCCATCGGATTGTCCTTGTCGTCGTTGACGTCGATCTTGATCCACGACTTCGCGGGATTGATCCCTTCGTCCGACACGCCCCTGGTGCTGCTTCCCGTTTCGTGGCCGCGCCCCGGAGTCGGCTCGTACGTGCGGACGATGTGGACGTGCGCGCCGTCGCTCTGGGTGTAGTCCTTGACCTCCACCACCGTATCGTCCGCGCCCTTGTAGGTCCGGGACGAGGTGCCTTGCGAGTCGGGCCCGGTCCATTGCATCGTCTGCTGGCCACCGCCTTTCACGCTGGCATCGCCCAGGGCCTTGCCGTCGCTGCGGAAGAAGGCGCCGTGCAGCCGGCCCCGCTTGCGTTGCCAATCGGCCGTCCAGAGTTCCGTGCCATCCGGCGCGGTCGCTACGGCGCGGAAGCTGCCGTTGCTGTGTCGGATATAGCGCGTGGTGCGGTCCGGCCGGACGTCCTCGCGCGTCCATCTGCCCGGTCCCACAGCAGGCGCCGACCAGACCTCGGTGCGGGTGATGCGGGGGCTGTCGAGTCGCCGCTCCCACTCGACATTGCCGCGTGAATCGCCACGCAGCCGGGACCTGCGCATGACCACGCCGCGGGCCTCCATGTGGCGCCGGATAACCGTTTCCTCGAAGCCGTCCGGGCCGATATCGATCGTGTGCAGGGCGCCTCGTCCGTCATGCTCGACGACGCTGGCTGTGCCGTCCGCGCCGGCAGAGGCCAGCGCGTAGGCGCCGGAGGTCCACATCCTGAGTCGAACCATTTTTTGCTCCATGTTCCGCTCCCTCGCCTGCCCGTGACATTTGAATATACTGGCCCACCAGCCTTATCCCAAGGCTGCGTTCGCCAATCGACGGCTCTGGGACCGACGGTCCCCGTCAGAGAGTGATCGGCCGTCCATCGGCCGTTTCCGTCATTGACGGTTCAAGATCGGCTGACTCAAACTGGCCGGCAAGCGACCGCCGGCCATCAGGTCCTCACGCCTCCGTTTGCTCTGCCATTTCGAGCGCGTCGTCTGCTTCAATGCCCAGATATCTCGCCGTGCTTTCAAGTTTGGTGTGTCCCAGGAGATTGTTCCAAGGGATGCGATTTCCGGGAGAGGAGTGCAGTGATTCCATGACGATCTCCTTTGTTACGAAGGGAGCCCAAGTCTGCACTTCTTTTGGCGGTCGCTGACCGACCCCAAAGAGGCGTTGGAGGCAACGCGCTGAACGGCTGAAGCCCGGCCATATCCGACCTCCACCCTTTCCCGGAAAACTGCAGCTTCCCAATGTATCCGCTCTTGACCCAACACGTCCCCTTTGCAAGGCCGGCACGAGATGCATAGACTACGATGGCGCCCGTGCCAGGAGCCATCATGACAACTGCCGTCCCTGCCGCCAATGGAATTAACCGGCTGAAATCGATGTGGCGAAGTGGCCAGGCAACGCTCGGCGCCATCGCGACCATACCTTCGGTTCAGACGATCCAGATCATGGCTCGCGCTGGCCTCGATTGGGTCCTCATCGACATGGAGCACGGCGCAATCGATGCCGGCACTGCGCACGCGATGATTTGCGCGACCTCTGGCACCCCGCTCGTGCCGCTGGTCCGGGTTGCGGCAACGAATGCGTGGCAGGCCAAGGTCCCTCTTGACCTCGGCGCTTTGGGAATCTGCTTTCCGATGACGACGACCCAAGCCGCTGCAGAGGCGGCAGTGCGGGCTGTCCGCTACCCGCCCAAAGGAGATCGCTTCTGGGGCCCGTTCTACGCCCCGCCACGATGGGGTCTATCCATGCGCGAATATCTGGATTGCGCAGACGAGGAGGTGCTTGCCATTGGCACGATTGAACACGTCGATGCCATCGACAATATTGAAGGCATTGTCGCAACGCGCGGACTTGACCTTGTTTTCATCGGCCCCGGGGACCTTGCCACCAGCATGGGATGCCGGGGCCAGACGGATCTGCCAGAGGTGCAAGCGGCAATCGCACAACTTGAGGCCCCAATTCTAAAGAGCCGGGTTTTGCTCGGCGGCGTCGCGCCGACTACCGACTTGGCCAATGCCATGATCGCACGCGGCTACCGCGCGGTCGTCATCGGCATGGACTGGTCCCTGCTCCAAAGGGGGCTAGCATCAGTCGTTGACGGCATAAGTCGGTAGAAGGTCGTCGCAACCAACAAATCCTTCCTAAGCCGCGGGTCATCGCCAATCGCTTCGCGAAGCCGCTGTAATCGGCGTCTCAGCCGTGGGTTATCGAGTGACCGTGACGGCCGATTACGTGCCGGCCAACGTTCCTTAGCGAGGGTCTCTTGTACCTTGAAAGCCGCCGTCTGGGCAGCCTTGGGTCGACTGGCGGGAACGGGTCGAGCACGGCCGCCGGATTGGACGGCTGTAACCGGCCAGAAGCGGCCGTTCGTACGTGTCATCGGTTGGACGTCCTCACGTCGGTTGCGCCCCGATGAACGGCCATTCGACTTGCAGACAGGAGACCGGACGGGTTCCGGCTTATCGTTGGTGTCCTAGGCGGACGGGCCGGATTCCGGCGCCACGGCGAAGGCGGCAGCAGAGGCCGTCGTGCCGATGATGGCGTCCACGCTGATGAATGACCCGCTCGAAGCTGTCGCGGAAACCGGGTGACGGCGATGCCTTCTTTCGGCTCTACACGCCCAATGATCTTGATCTTGCTGCAAGCTTCGTCCGCCGGGCCGAGGCGGCCGGTTACAAAGGCATCGTCGTGACCCTGTACACCTGGCACACAGGTTGGCGCGAGGGACCTCAACGACAGCAACTTTCCCCAGTTGCGCGGCGTCGCTCTGGCGAACTACTATCCAACCTGCATTTCCACACCAAGCTCGCAGTCCGCCGGAAAACGATGTCGCCGCAGTCGTGCGGCATTGGGCATCCATCTTCGGGATGACCGTGATTTGGGACGATCTGGTCTGGCTGCGCTCGCTCACCAGCCCTGCTGTTGACCGTCAAGGGCATCCAGCATCCTCAACGATGCGAAGCGGGCGATCGATGTCGGCGTCGACGCCATCCTCTGCTCTAGTCACGGCGGCCGTCACGCGAATGGCGGAATCGCCACGATCGATCTCCTTCCCGCGCTTGTTGCCGCGTGTGGAGATACGCCGGTCTGGTTCGATTCCGGCACCCGTTCGGGGACAGAGCTTTCCGCGCATCTTATCTTGCGATATCGCGTCCGCCTGTCGCCTGCGACGGGCTCAGTTGCGCTTGCCCGAGGCTAGCTGCAAGCTCCGTTCGTTGAAAAACTGGATCAGGCCGTCCACACTGCGATCGCTCGGGTGCGCACCTCGTCGAGCACCTGCTGCGTCGCGGTCCCGATCAGCGCGCCTGCGAATCCGACTGGTCATCGACCTGCGCGCACACCGCACCGCCAAACGCGAACAATGCCGAAAAAGTGGGGATGAAGAATAGTTTCTTCATATCTGTGAACCCTGTTTGAATGCGTTAATGCGATGCCAAACGGACATCATCCTCTAAGCCCGACCGATCTCTTGTAAATCAGTCAATAATGGACAAGACGTTCTATTTCGATAGGGCCGGGATCTTCCGGGTCAACGCCGGGGACAGCGGTGAAGGCCGCGGGTACGCGCAGCTTGACTGGACCTTGCTCGAGCTGAACATCGAAAGCCTGTGCGCCAACATGAGCCAGACACAAGGACTACGCTTCACAATGCACCTCATGGGTCGAGTGGAGTGATGTTTACGCGGCGACTGCATGTTTACCGCGGC
>NZ_JBIUHC010000078.1:0-48633 GCF_044627735.1 Cupriavidus sp. CuC1
GCGATGCGGCGCTGCAACGCCGCATCCGGGGCCGCCACCTCATGCGCGGCCAGCAAACGGTCGAGCGCGGCAGCTTCGGCCAACGCGCCAAGCTGCCCGGGAGCGGCGGCCATGGCCTGGCCCTCGGCCCGCTCCCCTTCGGGCCAGCGTGCCGGGTTGGCACCATAGCTCTCGGTCAGTGCGTGAAATCTCTCAGGTGTCATCGCAAGTCCTCGTGATGGCCGTCCTGCATGAGCAAGTCGCGCAGGTTGCGGCGTGCGCGCGCGAGCAAGCTTTCCAGCGCCTCGATGCTGATGCCCATCAGCGCGGCGGCCTCGCCATTGGGCAACTCCTGGTAGTACTGCAGCACCAGCGCCTCGCGCTGGCGCGGGGGCAGCTTGGCCAGCGCCGCGCCCACGCGCGCGCCTTGCGCCGCTGCATCCAGCCCGTCCTCGGGCCCCGCCCCGGACGCCGCGGGTTCCGGCAAGGAATCCATGGCCTGCTCGTGCGTGCCGCGCAAGCGGTCGTAGCAAAGGTTCAGCGCCACCCGATGCAGCCAGGTGTCAAAGCGCGCCCGGCCGGGTTGCCAGCGCGCGGCCTGCTTCCACAAGCGCATGAAGACTTCCTGCGCCACGTCTTCCGCTTCGCCGCGGTCTCCCAGCATGCGCGTGGCCAGCGCCAGCACGCGCGGCAGCTTGCGCGAGACCACCTCGCGCACCGCGGCTGCGTCATGCTTGCCGACCCGCGCCAGCAGCGCATCGTCCGGATCTATGTCGCTCAATGGGTGTGGTTCCGCGTTGCCGGTTCATCCTTCTCGCACGCCGCGCCCGCCCCGGGGCAGGCGCGGCTTCCCCCGTCAGTAGACAAAAACCGGCGCGCGATAGTGATAGTAGGCAGGCCGGGCCGGCACGATCACGCAGCCAGACAACGTGACGGCGACCAGCGCCGCGATCAGAAGGCTTTTCATCGATTTCCCCTTGCTGTGGTTACTGCCATCGCGCTTGACCCATGTCATGCCGGTCACGGCGCCCAATGCCCTTCGACCCAGCGCCATTGCGGGCCGCGCGCCACCCAGTGCCCCGGCACCCAGCGGTAGCCCGCCCGGGCAGGCCGCCAATGGCCGCGCAGCCAGACGTAGGCGCCATTGCGCCATTGCCAGTGGCCCGGATCCCAGACGTAGCCGCCACGCGCGGGCGGCAGGACCTCCTGGCGCATCGGCGGGGGCGCCGAGGGCGCGATCACGATGGTTTGCGCGAATGCCGGCGCCAGCGCGAACGCCGCCGTCATGGCAACGCCCAGGCGGGCCAGGCTAGATGAGAGGGCAATTGACCTGCGCATGAGAGCCTCCAGTCCACAATCCACAGCCTGGCGCCACTTCGCGCGCAGGCTTGTCATGTCTGTCATGTCTGTCATGTCTGTCATGTCTCTTAAACGCAGGCGGGCGGAAAAATCCGTCGCGGAAAAGCGTAAGTTTTGATTACAGCGGGGACGCGCGGCTCACGCCACCACGTCGACGCCTTCCATCACCCATTGGCGAAAGGTCTGCAGCGCCGGCAGATGCTGTTTCTGCTCGGGATAGCAAAGGTAATAGCCCTTCTTGCTCAGCACCCGCGCCGGATGCGCCACCACCAGTACGCCGGTGGCAAGCTCCTCCTCGATCAGGCAGCGCGGGATCAGCGCGATGCCGAGCCCCGACATCGCCGCCTGGGTCAGCAGCGAGAACTGGTCGAAGCGTGCGCCGCTCCACGCCTTGCGGGTCGCCACGCCAAGCTCGGCGAACCAGTCGGGCCAGGCTTCGGGCACGGTGGTGTGGTGCAGCAGCGAGAAGCGCAGCAGCCCCGACGGCGCGCGCGCCATGCCCTCGGGCTCCCCTGCCAGCAGGGCCGGGCGGCATACGGGCAGGACTTCGCGGCCGGTCATGTAGTCGGCCAGGCTGCCAGGCCACATGCCGTCGCCGAAGCGGATGGCGGCATCGAGGTCGGGCTGGGAAAAGTCGTAGCCCTGCGCGTGCGGCACGAATTCAAGGCTGACGTCGGGATGCTTCTCGAAGAACTGCGGCAAGCGCGGAATCAGCCACTTGGCGCCCAGCGTGGGCATGCTGGCGATGTGCAGGGTGCCACCCCGGCCTTGCTTGGCGATCAGCTCCACCGTGGCGGCCTCGATCTCGGTCAGGCTGGGGCGGATGCGGTCCAGGTAGCGCTGGCCGGCATCGGTCAGCATCAGGCGCTGGCGCACGCGCTCGAACAGTTCCACGCCAAGGAAGGCCTCCAGGCTGCGCACCTGCTTGCTCACGGCACCCTGCGTGACGTGGAGCTCCCGCGCCGCGGTGGTGAAGCTGTTGTAGCGTGCGGCAGCCTCGAAAGCCTGCAATTCAGTCAGCGACGGACATAAGCGTCGCATAGATAACCCCTTACTTCACTACCAAACGGAATGATCGCACGATTTTATTTCGTTTGCGGTGTGACTGCACGAACAAGCAGAATCAGGGAGCCTTTCATTTCCCCGCTTTCATCGCTGTAGTTGCTTTCATCGCGTCAAGCCCTTTCCTCCTCTCCTCCCTCCATTCAGGAACCGAACCATGCAACGCCGTAACATGCTCCGCCTCCTTGCCGCCGCCACTGGTGCCGCCGCCGCCGGCCTGTCGCTGTCGGCCGCTGCCCAGGGCACGTACCCGACCAAGCCGATCTCGCTAGTCGTGCCGTTCCCGGCAGGTGGCACCACCGACATCGTGGCGCGCATCGTGGCCGACAAGCTCGGCCAGCAACTGGGCCAGACCGTGGTGGTGGACAACCGCGGCGGCGCCGGCGGCAGCATTGGTACCGGTTACCTGGCCAAGGCCGCGCCGGACGGCTACACCCTGGGCATCGCCACCGCTTCCACGCACGGCATCAACCCGGCCGTGTACCCGCGCCTGTCGTATGACGCCACCAAGGACTTCACCACCATCACCAACCTGGCTTCGGTGCCTAACGTGATGAGCATCAACCCGGCGGTGAAGGCCAACGACATGAAGGCCTTCATCGCGCTGGCCAAGGCCCAGCCGAACAAGATGGCCTACGGCTCGGCCGGCAACGGCAGCGTCTCGCACATGATGGGCGAGCTGTTCAAGATGAGCAGCAAGACCGAACTGCTGCACGTGCCGTACAAGGGCGTGGGCCCGGCGCTGAACGATGCGCTGGCCAACCAGGTGCAAGTGCTGTTCGACAACCTGCCGTCCTCGCTGCCGTTCATCGAAGGCGGCAAGCTGCGCGCCCTGGCCGTGGCCTCGCCCAAGCGTGTGCCGGCCCTGCCCAATGTGCCGACGTTTGCCGAGTTCGGCCTGCCCGAAGTCAACGACGCCGCCTGGTTCGGCCTGATCGCGCCGGCCAACCTGCCTGCCGACGTGCAAGCCAAGCTGCACGACGCCACCGTCAAGGTACTGGCGCTGCCCGAAGTAAAGGCTAAGCTGGAGAAGCTGGGCGCAGTGCCGGTTGGCAACACGCCGGCGCAGTTCGCCGCGCAGATCAAGACCGAAGTGGCGAAGAACAAGCGCATCGCCGCAGCAGCCAAGATCACCCTGGATTAAACGACGCACATCATGACGGAAGCAGACCGAAAGACCGGGCTCAGCCCTTACCTCCTGCAACTGCCGCAAGGCGAGAGCAGCCCGCTCTTTCTCGATTCGCCGCATAGCGCCACCAGCTACCCGGCCGATTTCCGGCCGGCGGCCGGCTTGCCCCTGTCGCTGCTGCGCCAGGCCGAAGACACGTTCGTCGACGAGTTGTACGCCGACGCTCCCGCACGCGGCATTGCGCTGCTGTGCGCGGGCTTCCCGCGCAGCTACCTCGACGCCAACCGCGGCATCGAGGAAATCGACGAAGCCGTGCTCGACGCGCCCTGGCCCGGCCCGCGCCAGGAAACCTCCAAGACCCGTCTTGGCAAGGGCCTGGTGTGGCGCGTGCTGGATACCGGCGAGGCCATCTACGACCGCAAGCTGAGCGTGGCCGAGGTGCAGGCGCGCATTGCGCAGTACTACCTGCCCTACTATGCGCAACTGCAGAAGCTGGCCGATCAGGCCGTCGCCACGCACGGCAGCGCCTGGCATATCAACTGCCACTCGATGCCCAGCGAGGCGGCGCAGTACGCCACCGAGCATCCCGGGCTGCAGCATCCGGACTTCGTGGTGGGCGACCGCGACGGCACCACCTGCGACACGCGCTTCACGGACCGCGTGGAAGGCGTGCTCAAGGACATGGGCTACGACGTCTGGCGCAACCACCCCTACAAGGGCGTGGAAATCGTGCGCGTGGTGGGCCAGCCGGCGCAAAAGCGCCACAGCCTGCAGCTCGAGATCAACCGCAAGCTGTACATGGACGAAGTCGGCCTGGTGCACAACGCGGGCTTCGGCAAGCTGAAGGCCGACCTCAACGCGCTGCTGGACGACCTCAAGGTCTTCGTCAAGACCATCTGAGCGATTCAGCGTTTTCAAGTTTGAAGGCGCTGAAAACCGGGAGGCCCGCCGCGCAATGCGTGGCAGGCCTCACTGGCACCCCACTCCTATCTCACACCTCGCGCCGCCATCCCCGGGCGGCCCGTGCAGCCGGGCAGAACGCTGCACTCTGCTGCACATCCCGCATGCTTTCACTTCGGGCAGAACCCTAAAGTCGGGAGATTTCGGAACTTTGCTGCATGGGTTTCCTCTATCATGGCAGACCTTTGCCAACCCCTTATGCTCCAAAGCAAGACGATCCCGTGATCCGACGAATCTCTGACCTCCTCAGCAGCCGGCTGTGTGCGCTCGCTGCTGCAGTGGCAGGTGCGATCGCCCTGGTGGGCTGCGCCGATACCCCGCTCAACGATCGCGACGCCGTGGTGACCCCCGGCATCGCCACCCCGGCCGCCAAGGCAGCCGCTGCCAACTCCGCATCCAGCCGCCCCGCGCCGACCCCGCCCGCCACCGCCGCACCGCCTACCAAGACCGTGACCCTGCCCGCGCAAGGCCGCGTGAGCCTGGCCGAGTACCGTGCGCAGATGCGCGAGCAACTGATGCAGACCGAGAATGCCAGCGCGGATGTGGCCGATTGCGCCGCGCACGCCAGCTGGGTGGTGCCACGCTCGGCCACCTACGACGCATTGAAGATCCCCACCGGCGCGCTCGGCGCCGGCCAGGCTACCGTGGAGCCATGGGACGGCCGCTTCTCGCAAGGCAAGCAAGCGGTGCCCGTCAGCTCCGTGGTGACATTCTCCGCGACCGCCCACATGCGCCGCGCCGAAGCCCAGTGGGAACCGGTCAAGGTACGCTGCGGCTATGCCGACGGCATGATGCTGGCCTATGAATTGCTCGATGGCAGCGGCACCGTCATCAGCGAGCCGGCGGCAGCGCCCGCGGTGCGCAGCAGCAGTACGCGGCAGGCCACCAGCAGCAAGGGCCACAAAGGCAGCAAGGCCAGCAAGTCCAGCTCGGGCAAGGCCACCAAGTCGACCTCGTCCAAATCGAGCAGCAGCAAATCGACCGCCAAGAGCAGCGGCGCCAAGACCACGAGCAAGTCCACCAAGAAGGCGCACTAAGGCCTGGCCAGGCGCCTGCGGCCCGTTTGGGGGCGGCCTGGCGCCTGGCCGCGCATCCTCAGCCCAGTTGCGCCAGCACCGCCTGCAGCATCGCCGCGCCCAGCAAGGCGCTGCGCGCGCCGTTCCAGCCCACCACCGGATCGGGCTGGTCGGCGTTGTCCTTGAACGGCATCTCCAGCGTCAGCGACAGGCAGCCAAAGGTATGGCCGATGTACTTCGAGGCCAGCTTGAGCGCGTCCTGGTTGTACTTGCTGGCAGCGTAGCCGTGCACGTCCTGGAAGTCCGGCGTCGCGCGCTTGAACGCGTCGATGAAGCGAAGCTGTTCGGCTTTCTGCGCCTCGGTAAAACCGGGCAGCATCTCGCTGCCCGCGACGAAGTTATAGGGCAGGCCCTCGTCGCCATGGATGTCGAAGAACATGTCGCAGCCGGTGGCCTCGATGGCGCGGCGCACGTGATACACCTCCGGGCTGGTCTGCTCGCTGGGGGCCATCCATTCGCGGTTGAGGTTGGCGCCGGCCGCATTGGTGCGCAGGTTGCCGCGCGCCGAGCCATCGGGGTTCATGTTCGGCACGATATGGAACACGGCGCGCTCCAGCAGGCAGCGCGCCACCGGGTCGCCGGCCCACATGCCGGTGCCCGTCAGGCGCTGCAGCACGCCCTCGCAGAACCACTCCGCCATGGTCTCGCCGGGATGCTGGCGCGCGATCATCCAGATGGTCTTCTTGCCGTCGCCGGGCGTGCCGACCGTGATCGCGGTCATGTCGCGTCCGTCTACCGTGCTGCCCAGGTGCGACAGCCGCGCCAGCGGCGAACGCTGGCAGGTGGCCAGCAGGGACAGGTGGCGGTCTTCGGAGTACGGCTCGAAGTAGGCCAGCCAGACGCTGTCGTGCTCGGGCGTGAAGGCCACCGTCATGGTGCTGCCATCGAAGCTGGTCGGCACGCGGAACCAGTGCGCGCGGTCATAGGAGGCCACGGCCTGGTAGCCGCGCCAGCCGTCGGGGTAGGTACAGTCGCCGGCATTGAGGAACTGCAGGCGGCAAGACTGGCCACCCGCGCCCTGCAGGCGGAAATGGAACCACTGGCGGAACTCGGCGTGCGAGTCGGCGCGGATGCGCAGGCGGATGTCGCTAGCTTGCGCAAGCGATTCGACTTCGATGGCGCCCGCGTCGAAACTGGCGGAAATATGCAGGGCTGAACTCATGGTATGGCGTCTCGGAGGGTGCGTGCCGGGAAGCCTGTGGGCCATCCCTGGCGCTGGGTTCGGGGGCGATAGGCCGTAGCCGGAGCGCGTGTCAGTCTTCCAGGCGGCGGCGGAAGACCCAGCGGGCATCGTCGGAAGCCGCGGCGTCAAAGACGTAGCCGTGCTCGGCAAAGCGCTTGAGCTTGGCCGGCTCGGTGATGCGATGCGTCACCGCGTAGCGGGCCATGAAGCCGCGCGCCCGCTTGGCATGGAACGAAATGATCTTGTAGCGGCCGCCCTTCCAGTCCTCGAACACCGGCGTGACAATCCTGGCGCCGAGCACCTTGGGACGCACCACCTTGAAATATTCCTCGGAGGCCAGGTTGACCAGGGTCGGGCTGCCTTCCCCCTTCTGTGCCTTGAAGTCATCGTTGAGCAACTGCGTGACGTCATCGCCCCAGAACGCATAGAGATCCTTGCCCGCCACGTTGTCCAGGCGCGTGCCCATCTCCAGCCGGTAGGGCTGCATCCAGTCGAGCGGGCGCAGCACGCCGTACAGGCCGGACAGGATGCGCACATGTTTTTGCGCGAAGCCAAGCTCGTCGGCCGACAGGCTGGACGCGTCGAACCCCTCGTACACATCGCCATTGAAGGCGAGCACGGCCTGCTTGCTGTTGGCCGCGGTGAACGCCGGCGACCAGTCGCCATAGCGGGTGGCATTGAGTACCGCGAGCTTGTCCGAGATGTCCATCAGCGCCCCGATATCCTGTGGCGCGAGCTTGCGCAGCCGCTCGATCAACACCGCCGAGCGGTCGATAAAACGGGGCAGCGTATGGGTCTTCAGACGCGCGGGCGTCTCGTAGTCGAGCGACTTGGCAGGGGACAGGACGATGAGCATGGCAAAATCGCGGCAAACACAAAGGCCAGATTGTAACGAATGCACCCCGACTCCACCGCAGTACCCGTCAATTCCCCGCCGCCCCCGCAGGCCATTCCCGGCCCCGGCCCCGTTCCCGGCCTGCTGGCGCCGCGGGTCGTGCTCGACTCCAACATCTGGGTCGACCTGCTGGTCTTTGTGGATCCGCATGTCGAGCCCATCCGGGCCGCGCTGGACGCCGGCGCCATTGCTGCGGTGATCCGCGCCGATTGCCGCGAGGAGCTGCGCCGAGTGCTGGCTTATCCGCAATTTGCCCATTTTGGCGTCGATATTCCTGCCGCCATGGCCACGGTCGACCGGTTGACCACCGCCATCGCCATCCCGGACGAAGCCGACACGCTGGCCGCCCGCCTGCCGCGCTGCCGCGACACGGACGACCAGAAGTTCATCGAGCTGGCGCACTTTGCCCACGCCGCCTGCCTGGTCTCCAAGGACAAGGCCGTGCTCAAGCTCAAGGGCCGCCTGCGCCGCCAGAGTGGCGTGGAAATCATGCTGCCCCAGGCCTTCGCCAGCTGGCTGGCAGCGCGTGAGGAGGCCACGGCGCAGGCGCCGGCCGATCCCCGCTAGAATGCCAGCATCGTTTTCCGCCCATCCCGACCGCCTAGCCTGACGCAGCTTCCCATGCCCACGAACCTCTCCGCCCAGCCCGGCACCCTTGCTCCCTTCACGCCGCCGATTTCGCGCCTGCCCAAGGTCGGCACCACCATCTTCACCGTGATGTCGGCGCTGGCCGCCGAGCGCAATGCCGTCAACCTCGGCCAGGGCTTCCCGGATTTCGACTGCGACCCGAAGATCGTCGATGCCGTCGCGCATGCGATGCGCTCGGGCCTGAACCAATACCCGCCGATGGCGGGCGTGCCCAAGCTGCGCCAGGCCATCGCCGACAAGATCGGCAAGCTGTACGGCCATGCCTACGACTGGGACAGCGAGATCACGGTCACGGCCGGCGCGACGCAAGGCATCCTGACCACCATCCTGTGCGCCGTGCACCCGGGCGATGAAGTGATCGTGCTGGAACCCTGCTACGACAGCTACATCCCCGCGATCGAGCTGGCCGGCGGCAAGGTGGTGTCGGTGGCGCTGGACGCGCCGCACTTCCGCATCCCCTTCGACCGGCTCGCCGCCGCCATCACGCCGCGCACGCGGATGCTGCTGATCAACACGCCGCACAACCCCACCGGCACCATCTGGCGCGCCGGCGACATGGACCGCCTGGCCGACTTGCTGGCAGGCACCGACATCCTGTTGCTGTCCGACGAGGTGTACGAGCACATGGTGTTCGACGGCCAGCCGCACCAGTCGGTGTCGCGTCACCCTGAGCTGGCACGCCGCAGCTTCGTGGTGTCGAGCTTCGGCAAGACCTATCACGTGACCGGCTGGAAGGTGGGCTATGTGGCCGCGCCGGCCGCGCTCTCGGCCGAATTCCGCAAGGTGCACCAGTTCAATGTGTTCACGGTGAACACGCCCGTGCAGCATGGGCTGGCCGACTACATGGCGGATCCGGCGCCCTACCTGGACCTGGCGGCCTTCTACCAGGCCAAGCGCGACTTCTTCCGCAGCGGGCTGGCCACCACGCGCTTCAAGCTGCTGCCGTCGGACGGCACCTACTTCCAGTGCGTGGACTACTCCGCCATCTCGGACATGAGCGAGGCGGATTTCTCGATGTGGCTGACGCGCGAGATCGGCGTGGCCGCGATTCCCGTCTCGGCCTTCTACTCGCAGCCGCGCGAGTCTGGCGTGGTGCGCTTTTGCTTTGCCAAGAGGGAAGAGACGCTGGCGCTGGCGCTGGAGCGGTTGAAGGCGCTGTAAGCGCCTGTGGGCCTGCGTTCGGCGCTGGTTATTTAATCAGTATCGGTCCTGCGAGCGCCCGCCCTCTCCCCCGGCCCCTCTCCCACTGCGTGGGAGAGGGGAGCAAACCGAGCGATCCGCAAGCGCGCGGCCTCACTCTCTCGCAGGCTTAGCTCCCCTCTCCCGCTTGCTGGAGAGAGGTTGGGGGAGAGGGCGGGCGCTGAACGGAGCCGCTACCACCCAAACCCCGCTAACTCATCAATGCAAAACGCCCGCGGATCGCGGGCGTTTTGCCTGGTGCAATCCCTGGCTTACTTGCGGCCGCTCAGCATCAGCTCGGTATTCACCTTGCGATCCGCGTTCATCTTCTGCACGGTGGGCCGCTCGCCCATCCGCTTCAGGTACTCCTTGACTGGCAAGTCAGCCAGCATGTCCGTACCGTAGATGATCTTGGTGCACGACGAGATCAGCGGGAAGTGCACCACGGCGGCGCAGTCCGCCAGCGTGAAGGTGTCGCCGGCCAGGTAGGGCGAGAACTTCGCCAGCTTGCCGAAGGCGGGGATATATCGCTCCAGCAGCTTCTTCTGGCGTTCCTTGACGCCGTCGCTGACCTTGCCGCCGAAGAACGCTTCGGGGTAAAGCTCGCGCGCGGTCAACTCCAGGTACAGCTCCAGGAAGGTCACCAGTTCGCGCACCTTGGCAGCCTCGTAGGGGCTGGCCGGCAGCAGCGGCGCTTGCGGGTAGGTCGACTCGATATACGCGTCCAGTACTTCGGACTCGCATAGCGGGCCGTGATCGGTGATCATGTAGGGCACCTTGCCCAGGGGCGAGGCTTCGAGATCGGTCTTGCCGATCCAGGCCAACTCCTCCTCGAACGGCAGGTTCTTTTCCAGCAAGGCCAGCTTGACCTTGTTGTAGTAGTTGCTGGCGGCAAAACCACAGAGCTTCAGCATGTCGTCTCTCTCTCTCCTCGTTATTGCGTGATTGGCAACCCACCAGGTGGATCGCGATGAAATCAGGGGCTAAGGTGCCCTGCCCGCACATTGACAAGCAGGCATTGTGTGCCATGACAGACTCTGGCGGTCCGCGTTGGCCGATCAGCGCACGCCGCCTGCATCGCCCCAATGTCGCAGATGATGCAGAAAACGTACGATCGTGCTAATTTAACCACACTTCTCTGGACGCACTATGAGCACTTTCACCATTGACTCGCTGGGCATCGTCGGCACCGGCGCCATGGGCCGGGGCATTGCGCAGATTGCCGCGCAGGCCGGGCTGACCGTCAGCCTGTACGACACCAACCCGCAAGCCGTGGCGGCTGCCCGGCAATACCTGCAGGATACCTTCGCCAAGCTGGCCGAGAAGGGCAAGATGAGCGCCGAGGACAGCGCCGCCGCGCTGGCCCGCGTGCTGCCCTGCAATGCGCTGGAAGACCTGGCCGGCTGCGACATGGTGCTCGAAGCCATCGTCGAGAAGCTGGAAGTCAAGCGTGACCTGGTGGCCAAGCTTGAAGCCATCCTGCGTCCGGATGCCGTGATCGCCTCCAACACGTCGTCGCTGTCGATCACCGCGATCGCGGTCGGCGCGAAGCAGCCGGGCCGCATCGCCGGCTATCACTTCTTCAACCCGGTGCCGCTGATGAAGGTGGTCGAGGTGATCGACGGCCTGTCCGGCGACCCCGCCGTGGGGGACGCGCTGATGGCGCTGTCGCGCCGCCTGGGCCATACCCCGGTGCGCTGCAAGGACATGCCCGGTTTCATCGTCAACCATGCCGGCCGCGGCATGAACATCGAAGGCCTGAAGGTCGCGCAGGAAGGCGTGGCCGAGTTTGCCGACATCGACGCCATCATGCGCGAGCAGGCGGGTTTCCGCATGGGCCCCTTCGAGCTGATGGACCTGACCGGGCTGGACGTCTCGCACCCGGTGATGGAATCCATCTACAACCAGTTCTACCAGGAACCGCGCTACCGTCCGTCGCCCATCACCGCGATCCGCTCGGTGGGCGGGCTGATCGGCCGTAAGGCCGGCGCCGGTTTCTACCGCTACGTGGACGCCCAGAAGCAGCTGCCCGCCACCGCCGTCGTGCCCAGCGCGCGCCCGGCCAGCGTCTGGGTCAGCCTGAACGACGAACGCGGCCATGGCATGGCCGTCAAGCTGCTGCTCTCGCTGGGCATCACGCCCGAAGCCGGCAACCGGCCCTCGGACGACGCCCTGATCGTGGTGACGCCGCTGGGCCTGGACGCCACCACCTGTGCCCTGCATGAGGGCCTGGACCCCACCCGCGTGGTCGCCATCGACACGCTGCTGCCGTTTGAAGCCACCAAGCGCCGCACCCTGATGACCACGCCGGCCACGTCAGCCGCCATGCGCGAGGCCGCGCACGGCCTGTTCGGCAGCGACGGCGTGCCCGTGACCGTGATCCGCGACTCGGCCGGCTTCGTGGCCCAGCGCATCATCAGCTGCATCGTGAACATCGCCAGCGACATCGCGCAGCAGCGCATTGCCACGCCAGTCGACATCGACCTCGCCGTCAACCTCGGCCTGGGCTACCCCAAGGGCCCGCTGGCGCTGGGCGATGTCATCGGCCCGCACCTGGTGCTGACCGTGCTGCGCAACCTGGAGCGCCTGACCGGCGACATGCGCTACCGCCCCAGCCCGTGGCTGTGGCGCCGCGCCGGCCTAGGCCTGTCGCTGCTGGCCGAAGAGCAGTAAGAACCGCGACCGCAGGCTTGTTTTGGGCCTGCGGTCGTTTTGTATCCGACACCGCATTTGCATCGTTGCATTCGCTCATCCGTACAGGCCACCATGACCGCACAGCTGCTCACCGAACGCGTCGACACCACCCTGGTGCTGACCATCTCGAACCCCGAAGCACGCAACGCGCTGCATCCGGACATCTACGCGGCCTCGCAGGAAGCGCTTGAGCTGGCCTCGCGCGACGACGAAATCCGCGCGGTGGTGATCACCGGCGCCAACGGCGTGTTCTGCGCCGGCGGCAACCTCAACCGCCTGCTCGGCAACCGCGCCAAGCCGCACGAGGTGCAGGCCGAGAGCATCGAAGTCCTGAACCACTGGATCGAAACGCTGCATGCCTTCCCCAAGCCGATCATCGCGGCCGTGGAAGGCCCCGCTGCTGGCGCCGGCTTCTCGCTGGTGCTCGCCTGCGACTTCGTGTTGGCCGCCAGCGACGCCAAGTTCGTGATGGCCTACGTCAACGTTGGCCTGACGCCTGACGGCGGCGGCTCGTACGAGCTGGCCCGCGCGCTGCCCCGCCAGCTCGCCTCCGAACTGATGATGGAAGGCAAGCCCGTGGATGCGGCGCGCCTGGCCCATTTCGGCCTGGTGAACCGCGTGGTGCCGCCCGGCCAGGCGCTGACCGAAGCGCTGCGCCTGGGCGAATCGCTGGCCGCGCGCTCGCCGCATGCCATGGGCCGCATCAAAGGCCTGATCAACCACGCCGCCACCGCCAGCCTGACCGAGCACCTGGCGCAAGAGCGCGACAGCTTCGTGGCCGCGCTGCATCACAAGGACGGCGGCGAAGGCATCAGCGCCTTCCTGGAAAAGCGCAAGCCGAACTACCGCTGAGCCTTTGCGCCGGGTTCGCCCATGCGCGCACCCGGCCTCGCAATGCCACGCCAACGATGCCCGCGCAGACGGGCACAAAAGCACAAGCACCGGAGACCTGCATGGAACTGCCGCCCTCGCCCCGCCGCCGCGTCTACCTGATGCGCCATGGCGCGGTGACCTACTTCGACGAGACCGGGCGCCCGGCGCTGCCCGAACTGGTGCCGCTCAACGAGACCGGGCGCGAACAGGCCAGCGCGGCTGGCCGCGCCTTTGCCGCCGAGAACATCCGCTTCGACCGCATCATCGTCAGCGGCCTGCCGCGCACGGTGGAAACCGCCGAGCGCGTGCTGGCGGAACTGCCCGGCATGGCCGACGCCGCGATGGAAACCTGGCCCGAGCTGCAGGAAATCCGCGGCGGCAAGCTGCAAGGCATCAGTGACGACAAGCTGCGCGATGCGTTTATCGGCGCCTTTGAAGGCGAAGTGCCGGAAGACAAGCGCTTCCTCGATGGCGAGAGCGTGGGCGAATTCCTCGACCGCGTGCTGCCCGCGCTGCGCCGCCTGCGCGACGACCCGAACTGGGACACCGCCCTGCTGGTCCTGCATGGCGGCACCAACCGCGCCATCCTCTCTCACGCCATTACCTGCGGGCGCCGCGTGTTCTACGGCAGCCTGATGCAAACCGCCGGTTGCATCAACGTGCTGGACGTGGGCGACGAGCCGCTGGACTGGGTGGTACGCATGATGAATTACTCACCGCCCACACCGGTGCACAGCGGTACGCGCCACACCACCATGGAAGTGCTGCTGCATCAGTACCTGCGCTTTCGCGGCCTGCGCGGGCCGGCCAGCTAGCCACGCCGCAGACGGAAAAAACAGACAGATTCGAATCTCGGAAAACCCGGAACATAACGAAAACACGGAGACAGCATGAGCACCAACGTTTCGAATTTCGAAGGCACCCGCGAGGTAGCCGAGCAGCAACGCTTCGACATGGCCGCACTGGAAGCCTGGATGCGCGAGCATGTGGCCGGCTTTGCCGGTCCGCTCTCCATCGAGCAGTTCAAGGGCGGCCAGTCCAACCCCACCTTCAAGCTGGTCACGCCGGGCCAGACCTACGTGATGCGCGCCAAGCCCGGCCCCAAGTCCAAGCTGCTGCCCTCGGCCCACGCCATCGAACGCGAATACCGCGTGATGGCCGCGCTGGCCGGCACCGACGTGCCGGTCGCCAGGATGTACGCCCTGTGCGAAGACGAAACCGTGATCGGCCGCGCCTTCTACATCATGGAATTCGTCGCCGGCCGCGTGCTGTGGGACCAGTCCCTGCCCGACATGACGCCGGCCGAGCGCGGCGCCATCTACGACGAGATGAACCGCGTCATCTCCGCGCTGCACACCGTCGACTACAAGGCCATCGGCCTGGGCGACTACGGCAAGCCGGGCAACTACTTCTCGCGCCAGATCGAGCGCTGGACCAAGCAGTACAAGCTGTCCGAGACCGAGAGCATCCCCGCCATGGACTCCCTGATAGCCTGGCTGCCCGAGCATATCCCGCAGGAAGACGCCGATCTCACGTCCATCGTGCATGGCGACTACCGGCTGGACAACCTCATGTTCCACCCCACCGAGCCGCGCGTGCTGGCCGTGCTCGACTGGGAACTGTCCACGCTGGGGCATCCGATGGCCGACTTCGGCTACCACTGCATGAGCTGGCACATTGCCCCAGGCCAGTTCCGCGGCATCGCCGGCCTGGACCATGCCGGGCTCGGCATCCCTGACGAGGCAAGCTACCGGCGCACCTACGAGCAACGCACCGGCCGGCCCATCACGGGCGACTGGAATTTCTACCTGGCCTTCAGCATGTTCCGCATTGCCGGCATCCTGCAGGGGATCATGAAGCGCGTGGTGGACGGGACGGCTTCGTCCGCGCAGGCCGCGGATGCCGGAAAGCGTGCCCGGCCGATGGCGGAAATGGGCTGGGAGTACGCAAGGAAGGCAAAGCAATAACAATCTGGCGCTTCGCCGGGATCATCAGGAAGCCTCTTCCCTCACACTGCGGGAAGAGGCTTTTTTACTGGGCAAGTTATCGTATCAGATGATGTGCCGCCTGGTTTTCTGCATCAAACCCATCGCCCCGCCGCCCAGGTTCGCCATCCGCCACGCCGAAAACCCTGCCAGGAAAATGCCCTGGACCCGCCCGGGACTTCCGGCTATGATCCAACAGATACGACAACATACAACTAATACAAATCTGGAGACAAAGCCGATGCCAAGCAACCGCCGCACCTTCCTGACCCAACTCTCGACCCTGGGCGCCACCGCCACGCTGGGCAGCCTCGGCGCAGCCGGCACCCTGCTCTCGTCCCCGGCCAAAGCCGCCGATTGGCCCACCCGCCCGATCCGGCTGGTCGTCCCTTACCCCGCCGGCGGCTCCTCCGACATCATCGCCCGCCTGATCAGCCGCCAGCTCGGCGAAGCCCTCGGCCAGCCCATCGTGGTAGATAACCGCCCGGGCGCCAACGGCAATATCGGCGCCGCCATGGTTGCGCAGGCCAGCACCGACAATCACACGCTGCTGCTGTGCGATGTCGGCGCGCTGGCCATCAGCCCTTCCGTCTATACCAAGCTCACCTTCGATCCGGGCAAGGACCTCAAGGGCGTTTCCATGCTGGCGTATTCGCCGCATTTGCTGGTGGTCCATCCCTCGGTGCAGGTCAGCAACCTCAAGGAGCTGGTGGATCTGTCCAAGCGCACCCAGCTCAACTTCGCCGTGACCGCCATCGGCAGCGCGCCGCACCTGGCTGGCGTGGCGGTGGCGCAAGCCACCGGCGCGAAATGGCAGTACGTGCCTTACAAGGGCGGCGCGCAGGCGGTGGCCGATACCGTGGGCGGCACGGCCCAGGTGCTGATGAACGGCATGCTGGCTACGCTGCCCCAGGTGCAGGCGGGCAAGCTGAAGGTGATCGCCGTTTCCAAGAAAACACGCATGCCGCTGGTGGGGCAAGTCCCGACCATTGCCGAGCAAGGCGTGCCGGGCTTCGAATCTGGCACCTGGCAGGGCGTGATGGCGCCGGCCGGCATGCCCGATGCGCTGGTGGCGCGCATCAGCAGCGAGCTGATCCGCATCATCCGCTCGCCGGACGTGCGCGCGCAGCTCGCCGGCCAGGGCGCGGAAGTGGTGACCATGACGCCGCCGGAAACCAACAAGTTCTTCGCCGCCGAGCGCGCACGCTGGGCGACCGTGGTGAAGCAGGCCGACATCCGGCTGGACTGACCAGCGCGCCGGGTCTTGGCCAGTTCTTGCTTTTTTTTTGATCGCGCTTAACCCCTTGCGCCAGGCTGCCTCGTTTCACTGACAGCGCCCTGCCGCCGGCATCGCCGGCGCGGCCCTTCAGGAGAAAAGAACATGCTTAAGCGCTTGGGAGCCTTGGCCATTGCCTTCGCGGTGGCCGCCTGCGGTGGTCATTCCACCACCGCCCCTACCCTGCCGGCTTCGCCCGCGCGAGCCGACAACGCAGCACCGGCCACGCAGCCGGTCGCGCCGCCCCCGGTTGCCCCAGCCACCCCAATGCAAAGCGTGCCCGCGGCAAAAGCCCGCGACGCGGCGTCCCCCGCCAGGGAGGCGGCCGCCGGGGCCGTTGCGGATGCGCGCGCACCCGCCATGCACGCCCAGCCCGCGGCGCCCTTGGCGCTGATGGTTCGCCCCATGCCCTACCCGCAGCCGCAGCCCGGGCCAGACCGCGAGCGCTATGGCGCCATTGACGAGAACGGCGTGCAGCAGGTAGCCCAAGCTCCCGTCTCCACTTTCAGCATCGACGTCGACACCGGCAGCTACAGCAATGTGCGCCGCCTGCTCAACGCCGGCCGCCTGCCGCCGGCCGACGCGGTGCGCGTGGAGGAGATGATCAACTACTTCCCCTACGACTACGCGCAGCCGCGCGACGGCCGTCCCTTTGCCGTGCACGCCGACGCCGCGCCCGCGCCATGGCAAGCGCATAACGTGCTGCTGCGCATCGGCATCAAGGCGGCCGACGCGGCGCGCGACAGCCTGCCGGCGGCCAACCTAGTGTTCCTGGTCGATGTGTCGGGGTCGATGTATTCGCCCGACAAGCTGCCGCTGTTGAAGTCCTCGCTCAAGCTGCTGACCAACGCGCTGCGCGCGCAGGACCGCATCACGCTGGTGACCTACGCCAGCGGCACGCGCGTGGTGCTGCCGCCGACGCCGGGCAGCGACAAGGCCGCCATCTCGTCGGCCATCGACTCCCTGGTGGCAGGCGGCTCGACCGCCGGCGCGAGCGGCATCGCGCTGGCCTACCAGGCCGCGCAGCAGAGCTTTATCGCGGGCGGCATCAATCGCGTGTTGCTGGCAACCGATGGCGATTTCAATGTCGGCATCACCGACTTCCGCCAGCTCAAGGCCCTGGTCGCGGAGAAGCGCAAGTCGGGCGTTTCGCTGTCCACGCTGGGCTTTGGCACCGGCAACTACAACGACCAGCTGATGGAGCAGCTGGCCGACGCGGGCGACGGCGCCTACTCCTATATCGACAACCTGATGGAAGGCCAGAAGGTGCTGGTGGAAGAGTTCAGCTCCACGCTGGCCACGGTGGCGCGCGACGTCAAGATCCAGGTCGAGTTCAACCCCGCCACGGTCAAGGAGTACCGCCTGATCGGCTATGAGAACCGCGCGCTCAAGCGCGAGGACTTCAACAACGACCAGGTCGATGCCGGCGATATCGGTGCCGGCCACACCGTGACGGCGCTGTATGAGCTAACGCTGGCGGGCCAGCCAGGCCTGATCGACCCGTTGCGCTACCAGCCGGCCAGCCCCGCCGCCCGGCCGGGCAACGGCATCGCCGGCGAGCTGGCCCACATCAAGTTGCGCTACAAGCTGCCGCAGGCGCAAACCAGCGAGCTGATCGACCTGCCGGTGCAGGCCGCCTCGGTGCGGCCGCTGGCGCAGGCCGACGACGCTTTGCGTTTCGCCACGGCGGTCGCCGGCTTTGGCCAGCTGCTGCGCGGAGGCAATCACGTCGGCAGCTGGACCTACGCCGATGCGCGCACCCTGGCGCTAGGCGCGCGCGGCACCGACCGCTTCGGCTACCGCGGCGAATTCATCAGGCTGGTCGACCTGGCGCAGGCCTTGTCGACGCGCGCGCCGCTGGCGCAAGGCGGGGATGCCGGGGAGCCGCCACGCTGAGGCCACCATCCCCACCATCGGCCGGGCTGCTCGCGCGCAAGCGCCCGGCACGGACAGCCCCGCACAGCCGCGGGGGCTGTCATATACTCCCGCGCATGCATGCCTCCCCGCCTGGCGCCTCGCCATCCCAACCCGCTGCCGGACTGTCCGCGCTGCCGGACACCGACCTGATGCTGCTGGTCGCCAACGGCCTGATCGAGCAGCCGGTGGCCGAGCTGTTCCGCCGCCACAACGCGGCGCTGTACAACTACGTGGCCTGGCTATGCCAGGGCAACACCGGCGAGGCCGAGGACGTGACCCAGAAGACCTGGGTCAAGCTGATGACCCGCTGCGCAGACTACCAGCCCAGCGCGGCCCTGCGCACCTTCCTGTTCCAGATCGCGCGCAATACCTGGCTGGACCAGTTGCGCGGCGCCTACGAGCGCCAGCGCGACACGCTCGACGAGACGCACCTCGCCATGCCGGCAGACGACCTCAGCCCCGAGGCCGAGGCGCAGTTGCGGCAGAACCTGCAAGGCGTGCGGCAAGCGCTGCTGGCGCTGCCGGCGGCGCAGCGCGAGGTGATCGTGCTGCGCTTCTTCAGCGAGATGAGCGTGGAGGACATCGCCCTGACGCTGGGCGAGAAGTTCGAGACCATCAAGAGCCGGCTGCGCTACGCCTTTGCGCGGCTGCGCGAGAGCCTGGCGGCCACGGCGTCGCAGGAGCGGCTGCCATGAGCGCGGACGAACGCTTCATCGCCGGCGAGGACCGGCTCGCGGCATTGCTGCGCGAGCTGCCCGCCTTTGTGCCGCCCGCCTCGCTGGAGGCCTCGGTGATGGCCGCGGCGCGTGCGGAGCAGGCAGCGCGCAACGCGCCCGCGCCGCTGCCGCCTGCCCCGCTGCCGGCCAAGATCCGGGCTTACGCCGAACAGGCCGAAGCCCCCGCCGACGATGCCGAACTGGATTTCACGCCGCCGGCCGGATTGCAGGCGTCGGTCATGGCGCAAGCCGCGCGCATGCAGGCGGCGCAGGCCACGCGCCGCAATGCGGTGCTGGAGGAAGTCCGGCGCGGCGACGCGCCTCAGCGCGTGCTAGGCGCGCCGGTCAGCGAGGCTGCGCAGGCGTGGCTGCGTGAACAGGCGCACCCCGCGCAGCCAGCCGCAGGCGAGCAGGCAGCTGGCAAGCCGGCCCGTGCGCGCCCGGCCCGGCGCTGGTGGCCCGTGCTGGGCGTGCTCGCCGCCACCCTCGGCGTGGGCGTCTTGTCGCTGCAGATCGTCATGCGCCAGTTGGACCTGCGCGATGGCGAAATCACGTTGCCGGCCCAAGCCCCGGCTCCCGCAGCGGACACGGCGGCAAACAAGGCGGCAAAGCAGGCGGATGCCGCCAAGCCGGTTGCGCAGGCGGCAGTGCAGCCGGCAGCGCAGCCGGCTCCGGCTCCGGCTCCGGCTCCGGCTCCGGCTCCGGCTCCGGCTCCGCAAGCAGAATCCGCTGGACAGCCGGCATCGCCGCGCGCGGATGCGCCAGTGCCTGCGCCCCCCGTGCAACCCGCACAGCCTGCGCCTGCACAGGCCAGCCCGCCTGCCACGGCCAACGCACAAACCCATCGCGCGCCGCCCGCCGAGGCACAGGCCAAGGCCGCGCAGCGCCTACCCGGCCGGCTAGCGGAACAGCGTGCATCTGAACCCAAGGAAAGCGCAGCAGGCACGACTGGCGCGCTCTCTGCCGGAGCGCCACCCGCCGCCGCAGCCGCAGCTGCGGTACGTGCGCCGGCTCCCATGGCTCCCATGGCGCCGATCGCGCCGCCAGCCCCGATCGCACCCATCGCCCCACCGGCGCCAGCGCCCACCATGGAGCCGCCCAGGTTCGCGCTGCGCGCCAGCCCGTCACAGCAGGCCGATGCGGCACGCGCACCCGCGCCTGCTGCACGCGTGCAAAGGGTGGGAACATTGACGATGAGCTTGCGGGAAGAGCCTCAGCTGGCCGTGGAGCGCTTGCTGTCCGCCCCAGCGGGCGCAGAGCCCGCCGCCGGGGCGCAGCTCGCGCTGCGCATCACGGCGTCGGCGCCGGCAAGCCCCGAGGTCAGGGCCTGGGTCGAACGGCTATGGCAGGCAGTCCCACCCGAACACCGGCCGCCGCTGCCCTATGCGGTGCAGGCCGACAGCACGTTGCCGCCAGCCACCGTGCGCATCGAGCGCCAGCCCGACAGCGCACCGTGAAAGGTGGCGCAGGGCAAGCCGGACGCGCTCAGCCCTGTGCCACCTCGCCTACGCTACCGCCCAGCGCGTTGATCACCGCCAGCAACTGCTCGCGCAGCCAGCGATTGGCGCCGTCGTTCTCGCCGCCGGCGTGCCAGTAAAGGTGCAGCTCCAGCGTGGGCACCTTGAAGGGCAGCGAGAGCAGGCGGTTGGCATAGGGCTCATTAGCGATGCGCGCATAGCGCAGCGGCAGCGTGGCCAGCAGGTCGGTGCAGCTCACCACGCGGCAGGCCGCGGCGTAATGCTGGCAGCGCAACCGCACCCGGCGCGTCAGGCCCATGCGGTGCAGCGCCTGGTCTTCCAGCCCGGCCCCGCGCCGGCGCGAAGACACATGCACATGCTCGGCGGCCAGGTAGCGCTCCAGCGTCAGCTCCTTCTTCATCAGCGGATGGTCGCGCCGGGCCAGCACCACCATCGGGTCGGCCATGAAGGGCGTGTGATGGATGGCCGGCGACACCGGCAGCAGGATATCGATGGCGGCATCGAGCGTGCCCGCCAGCAGCTCCGACTCCATCTCGCGCCGGTCGAAGCGGATCGCCGCGATCTCCACCTGCGGCGCCACCGTGGTCACGCGCGCCATCAGGGGCGGCAACAAGGTGGACTCCAGTGCATCGCGCATGCCGATGGTGAACCGGCGCACCGTGGCCGCCGGATCGAAATGCGGCGTGTCCTGCAAGGTGCGGGCGAAGGATTGCAGCGCTGTGCGCACTTCGGCGGCCAGCGAGCGCGCCAGCGGCGTGGGCGCCATGCCCTGCCCCCGCCGCTCGAACAAGGGGTCGTCAAACAAGGTGCGCATGCGCCCCAGCGCGTGGCTGACCGCGGGCTGGGTCAGGTTAAGCTGGCGGGCGGCGGCCGTGATGCTGCCTTCGCTATAGATAGCGTCGAACACCACGAAGAGATTCAGGTCGATGCGGGATAGCTGCATGACGGGCATTCTGGCATGGAATGCACCGTATTGATACTGGCAAATCCAGAAAATTCATTTTTCTAATTACCTGGATTGCGGTACAGTCCTCTCCAGTCGGCGCAAACCGCGTCCGCCGGTGCCGGGAACGGCCCACCGCAATCCGCGGCGGCCCAATCGATACCGGCCTCATTCAGAGGTGGAGGAGACAACATGCAATTCGAGTACACCCCCAAGGTCAAGGAAATGCAGGCTCGCCTGCTGGCGTTCTTCGACAAGCACATCTATCCGAACGAGAAGCGCTTCTACGCCGAGATCCAGGCCAATCGCCAGGCCGGCAACGCCTGGGTCCCGACCAAGGTGATCGAGGAACTCAAGCCGCTGGCCCGCGAAGCCGGCCTGTGGAACCTGTTCCTGCCCCATTCCAAGCGTGCTCCGGAAGGCCTGTCCAACCTGGAATACGCACCGCTGTGCGAAATCATGGGCCGGGTGCCCTGGTCGGCTGAAGTCTTCAACTGCGCCGCGCCCGATACCGGCAACATGGAAACGCTGGAGCGCTACGCGTCGGAAGAACTCAAGGACAAGTGGCTGGAACCGCTGCTGCGCGGCGAGATCCGCTCGGCCTTCCTGATGACCGAGCCGGACGTGGCTTCGTCGGACGCCACCAATATCCGCTGCAGCATCCGCCGCGATGGCGACGAATACGTGATCAACGGCACCAAGTGGTGGTCGTCGGGCGCGGGCGACCCCCGTTGCCAGGTCTATATCGTGATGGGCAAGACCGATCCGGAAGCGGGCCGTCATGAGCAGCAATCGATGATCGTGGTGCCGGCCGATACCGCAGGCATCACCATCAAGCGCTACCTGCCGGTGTTCGGCTACGACGACGCGCCGCACGGCCACATGGAGATCGAGCTGAAGGACGTGCGCGTGCCGGCAGCCAACATCCTGCTGGGCGAAGGCCGCGGCTTCGAGATCGCCCAGGGCCGCCTCGGCCCGGGCCGCATCCACCACTGCATGCGCAGCATCGGCGTGGCCGAGCGCGCGCTGGAACTGCTGTGCAAGCGCGCCCTGTCGCGCGTCGCCTTCGGCAAGCCGGTGGCCGCCCAGGGCGTGACGCGCGAGCGCATCGCCGAAGCCCGCTGCGAAATCGAAATGGCGCGCCTGCTGACGCTCAAGGCCGCCTACATGATGGACACCGCGGGCAACAAGGTGGCCAAGGCCGAGATCGCCATGATCAAGGTCGTTGCCCCGAACATGGCCCTGAAGGTCATCGACTGGGCCATCCAGGTCCACGGCGCCGCCGGCGTCTCGGACGATTTCCCGCTGGCCACGTGGTGGGCGCATCAACGTACCCTGCGCCTGGCCGACGGCCCGGACGAGGTGCACCGCAACGCCATCGCCAAGCTGGAACTGGCCAAGCACATGGGCGTGAGCCCGGACGACATCAGCATGCCGGTGGCACGCGGCTTCTAAGCCGCATTCAGTCCCACCGCCGGCCCTGCAGGCTACATGGAAAACGCGCAGCCTGCCTGCGCGTTTTTTTCTTCTGTGCTTAAATCGCGCGGTTCGCCACGTCAGTGGTTGATGTGGCGGTTCACCGTTTGCACGATCGCAGCCAGGAGCCTTTCCCGATGATCGACGTCTACAGCTGGCCCACGCCCAACGGCCACAAAATCCACATCATGCTCGAGGAGTGCGGCCTAGCGTACAAGGTCCACCCCATCAATATCGGCGCCGGCGACCAGTTCGGCGAAGCATTCCTCAAGATCAGCCCGAACAACAAGATCCCGGCCATCGTCGACCCCGACGGCCCGGACGGCGAGCCCATCTCGCTGTTCGAGTCCGGCGCCATCCTGCTGTACCTCGCCGGCAAGACCGGCAAGTTCCTGCCCGAGGATGTGCGCGGCAAGTACGACGCGCTGCAATGGCTGATGTTCCAGATGGGCGGCGTGGGTCCGATGCTCGGCCAGGCGCACCATTTCCGCATGTATGCGCCAGAGCAGATCGAGTACGCCATCAACCGCTACACCAACGAGGCCAAGCGCTTGTACGGCGTCATCGACAAGCAATTGTCGGAACATGCCTGGCTGGCCGGCAGCGAATACTCCGTGGCCGACATCGCGACCTTCCCGTGGCTGCGTAGCTGGCAGAACCAGGGCGTGGAGCTGGACGACTATCCGCACTTGAAGCGCTGGTTCCTTGAGATCGCCGAGCGGCCCGCCGTGAAGCGCGGCGTCGCCGTGCTGGCGCAGGAACGCAAGCCGCTGAGCGGCGACAAGGAACGGGAAATCCTGTTCGGCGCCACGCAATACCAGCGCCGCTGAGCAGCCGGCCAGGGTGCCCACGGCGCCCGGCGATCAATGCAGGGAAATCGCCTGCCACTCGCCCGCGCCGGCCACGCGCGCCGGCGCCTGCAGGCAGCACAGCAGGCTCGCCACGGGATACAGCGCATCGATCCGGTACGCTTCATCGGGATCCGGTGCGAAGACCATGCCGGGCTGCAGGTACGCCACCTGCCGCTCGACGTGCGGCCAGGGCGAATGCCACTGCAGGCATAGCGTGCCCGCATGGCAAGCCGCCCAGTTCAGCCCGCCCGCGCGCAAGCGCAGCGCCCATTCCGGCTCGCCCTCGGCCAGCGAGACAAAGGCCGCGTTGGCGCGCGGCACGCCATGCGCGCCGCGTTCCGGGCCATCGGCCTGCCAGAGATCCGCCTGGCCCACGGCAAAGGCATCGTAGCTATTGGTCGCGCCCGCACCCACCAGCCCGACGGCATTCGGATCCAGGATCGCACGGATCAATACCGTATCCTGCAGCACCGCCAGATGCAGGCGCTCGGCCTGGCGCAGCGCATACACGCCACCCGCGGACACCAGCACCGGCTCGCCGCCCAACGGCGTCAGCTTGATCGTGCCGCACAGGCAAGCCCACCACTCGGCACGCGTCGTGACAATGCCGGACTGCATCGCGCCTTGCGGCAAAAAGATGTAGTCACCACTGCTGCCCAGGCCGGCGGCCTCTGGCACCACCCTCACCTGCAGGCCCACGCGCAACTGCGACGCGGTACCACCGGCCAGGATCTCGCCGCGCATCTGCGCGTCGAACAACGAAAAAATACGCATAGCACCCCACTCTCCGCGTAATGGAAAAAACAGCGCCGCGCTTCCCGGGGGATTGGAGTGCCTCTATGCCGAGGTCGTGGTCCTTTTGGCCTGGTGCCTTGCCGCCTTAACAGGATGCCGAGGCGGCTCGCCTCTGGCTTGTGGCCGCGGACCCCATTCGTATCATTTGGACAAGTTCTAGCCCTTCGCCGGCGGGCATCATCAGCAGGTTGTGGGCACCGCCCTACTGCCGATTTTTGCCATAAACATTTTTGCCATAAACATCACGTATGCCATATATGTCATACATACAAAAACTGCCACCTATAGTACGTGCTACTATAAGGCGTCGCTACAAAGAGGTCAAACCCTTAGCCTCGATCCGTTCTCAATCACGTATAGCGCCATGGTCGCCGATCCTCTCAAGCTCTTCGGGCTGCACCTTGCCGAGCTGCGCAAACAGCGTGGCTGGTCGCAGGAAAAGCTCGCTCTCGAAAGCGGCATGGCGCGCTCCTACCTCAGCGGTATCGAGCGCGGCGTGCGCAATGTTTCCTTGATCAATATCTGCGCGCTGGCCGGCACGCTTGGCGTGGACGCCAGCGAGATGCTCAACTTCAGCGAGGCCGACAGCGGCGGCGGCGCGCTCGTGCTGGAGCAACGCTGCGCCGAGTTCAACATCACCCCGGCACAGCGCGTCACCGTGCGCCATATGGCCTTGATGACCGATACAGAGCAGGACGTGATCGCATCGGTGGCGCGCACGATCGCCGTCAGGGCCATACAGGCCTGACGGCGCCGGGCCGATCAGCCGCGCCGGGCGGCGCCGGATTCAGCTGGCGCTGGCGGGCTCGTCCACGGCCAGCAGTTCGGCAAAGCGCGCGGAGTCTAGGTTGGACCCGCACACGATCAGCGCGACCTTCTTGCCCGCCAGCGTCTGGCGCAGGGGCCCCAGCAGCGCCGCGGTGGACACCGCGGTGGCCGGCTCCGTGGCCAGCTTCATATCGCGATAGAGGATGCGCATGGCTGCGCGGATCGCCTCGTCGGATACGCGCACCATGCCGTCGACAAACTGGCGGCACACGCCGTAGCTGTAGTCCAGCGCATAAGGCGCGCCCAGGCTGTCGGCAACTGTCGTGACGCGCTCCAGCGTTTGCGGCCGCCCGGCCTCGAAGCTGCGGTTCATGGCGTCGGCGCCCTCCGGCTCGACCCCATAGACCCGGCAAGCCGGATTGATCTGCTTGACCGCCGCGGCGATGCCGCCGCACAGGCCGCCACCGCCCACCGGCACCACCACCGCATCCAGCCCGGCCACCTGGCGCATCAGCTCAAGCCCGACCGTTGCCGTGCCCTGCGCGATCAGCGGGCCGTCGTACGGGTGCACCATGGTGCGGCCCTCGTCGGCCACCAGTTGCAGCGCGTGGTCAAAAGCAGCATGGACATCCGGCAGCAACAGCACCTCGGCACCCGCCTCACGGCAGGCCGCCACGCGTGCCGGGCTGGCGGTGGCCGGCATGGCCAGCTTGGCGCCGACGCCGGCCACCTTGGCCGCGTAGGCCACCGCCATGGCATGGTTGCCGGCGCTGGCCGCTACCACGCCGCGCGCCCGCGCGGATGCATCCATGCGCTCGATGCTGTTGAGCGCGCCACGCACCTTGAAGGTGCCGGTGATCTGGAACAGCTCCAGCTTGAGCCAGACTTCCGTGCCGGCATCGAGTTGCTGGGCCGCACCGGTCTGCCAGCGCCACACGGGCGTCTCCAGCACCTTGCCTTGCAGGCGCCGCGCGGTGTCCCGGATTTCGGGCAGCAAGGGATAGCGTGCATGCGCACGCAGGTCGGAAAGATCGGACATCGGGTGTTCTCCATCGAATCGGTGGGTCGCGTGCAGGCCCCTATGGCCGTGCACGGCAAGGAGGGACCACGGGCCACCGAGCACCAGCCAAAGCCGCAGCTCAGCGACCCCGGATAATTCGAATAATGGAGAACGAGAAGGAAATCGAGACGGTACGCGACGACAGGCCGGACGTGGAGGCAAGGCCCACCGGCAGCCCGGCACCCGCGCATGCAGCGGCGCCACCGGTATCGGTGGTGCGGCACAGCGAAGAAGGGGCGAGCGAATGGAACGTCATGGATCGCCAAGTATGCCACAAGCCGCGGCGTTGTGGCGGCATGCGTAGAATGCGAGGGGATCGGCCGCAGTCAATCCCTTTGCATGAACTGCACGCCTGGCTGTCGCGCGCGCCCTGCTTCCTGTGCGTGCGCGCACGCCGCCGCTGATGGCGAGGGGCGCCATCGCTTACACGCCCAGCATGCCCTGCCGCTCGATGAACGCGATCACCTCATCCAGCCCCTGCCCCGACTTCACGCTGCCCATCACGAACGGACGCGTGCCGCGCATCTTGCGTGCATCGCTTTCCATCACCTCCAGGTTGGCCCCCACATAAGGGGCCAGGTCGGTCTTGTTGATCACCAGCAGGTCCGACTTGGTGATGCCCGGCCCGCCCTTGCGCGGGATTTTCTCGCCGCCGGCCACATCGATCACGTAGATGGTCAGGTCCGACAGCTCCGGGCTGAAGGTGGCCGCCAGGTTGTCGCCGCCGGACTCGATGAAGACGATGTCGGCATCGGGAAACTTGCCCAGCATGCGGTCGACCGCTTCCAGGTTGATGGAGGCATCCTCGCGGATCGCAGTGTGCGGGCAGCCGCCGGTTTCCACGCCCATGATGCGTTCGGCAGGCAACGCGCCGGAGATGGTCAGCAGGCGCTGGTCTTCCTTGGTATAGATATCGTTGGTGATGGCGACCAGGTCATAGCGCTCGCGCATGGCCTTGCACAGCATCTCCAGCAAGGTGGTCTTGCCGGAACCGACGGGGCCGCCCACGCCGACGCGCAACGGGGGGTTCTTCTTGGTACGAGCCTGGGTCATGATGGACATCTTGTCTTGGGGAATCGTTTGAATGCCGCCGGCGCACGCGTCAGGAACGGAACAGCCGCGAGTACTGCGTCTCATGGCGCGCGCACAGCAGCCCCAGCATCGGGGAAAAAGTAGACAGCAGCGGCGGCTCGGCATCGGCGCGGCGCACTGCCTCATCGACGGTCTTCAGCACCGCGGGATGCAGCCGGCGCAGGATGTGCTGCCCGGCCACCTGCCCCAGCGGCACCGCCTTGAGCGCCGCGGCCACCTGGTTCTCCGCCCAGCCGAAGCAATAGGCCGCCAGCCCGTCACGCTCAGTCACATCCAGCGCCACGCAAGCCGCGGCAAAAGCGGTAGGCAGGCACACCGGCGACAACGCCTCGAGCTGCGCGCGCAGCGCGGCATCGCCCCACTCCATCTGCGCCACCAGCCGCGCCAGCGACCAGCCCATCTGCTCCGTCTCCAGGCGCAGCTCGGCACTCTCGCGCGTGGCATGGAACCAGTCGTTCCATTCGGCCAGGCGCGCGGCATCCAGCGTGCGCCAATGGCGAAACAGCAGCAGCCAGACTGGCGCTTCGCACTGCGCCTGCACGTCCAGCAGATTGCTGCGCACCCACTGCTCCGCACTGCCGGCATCGTGCACCATGCCGCACTCGATGGCAGCCTCCAGCCCTTGCGAATAGCTGAAGCCACCGATCGGCAGCGCCGGCGATGCCAGGTGCAGCAGGGAGATGAGTTGGGAGAGCTGGGTCATGGGCGCTTCCGGATGTGGCTCTGCTTTTCATCGCCCGGGGGCTCAGAGGCCGCAGGCTTCGGCGAGCGCCCCAGCATCAAAACGACCTCTCGCACTCGTTCCAGCACGGCATCGGTTTGCGCTAGCACTTCGTGATTCCAGAAGCGCAAGAGCGTATAGCCACTGCGCTTGAACCACGCGTCGCGCGCGACATCGGCCGCATCGGCATGCTGCCCGCCGTCAGCCTCGATCACCAATTTCAATTCCATGCACACGAAGTCGGCAATGAAAGGGCCAATCTGTTTCTGGCGTTTGAACTTAAGGCCCATGAAGCGATGGGCGCGCAGGCGATACCAGAGCCCGCTGCTCGGCGTCTGTCTGGCTGGCACGGAGCGATTTGGCGAACTGAGGCTTCGGCACGCGCTCGCCCTCTCCCCCCTCCCCTCCCGCCGCGCGGGAGAGGGGAGTTCGGTCATCGGAGGTTGGGCGTGCGGTGGCTTGCTCATGCATAGGGGGCCAAGCCTCAGTGCTTGTGCCCGCAGTTCTCGTCATGCACATGTGGCGCATGGTCGTGTGGCGCATGGTCGTGGTCGTGCGCATGGCCATGATCGTGATCGTGATCGTGCCCATGATGCTCATGGAACACCGCCTGCGCCGCGGCATAGTCCTCCGCAAACGTCGCATCGTGCCCATGCTTGTGCCCGCCGCCGTAGGCGCCGGCTTCCGGCTCGAACGGCAGTTCCGCGCGTTCGGCCTGCACGCCGAGGCGGGCCAGCATGTCCGCGAGCACCGGGTCGAATTCCAGGCGCAGGTAGTCGCGGCCCACTTCCACCGGCGTGTGGCGATTGCCGAGGTGGTAGGCCGCGCGCATCAGTGCCTGCGGATCGCTGGCGCCGACTTGCAGCACGGACTCCGGCGCCGCCTGCACTTCGACAAAGAGGCCGCCCTCGGTGACCAGCAGGTCGCCGCCGCGCAGCACGGTGCCGCGCGCAAGGAACACCGCCACTTCTTCGCCATTGTCGAGCGTGGCGCGCAGGCGGCTCTTGCTGCGCTCGGCGAAAGGCAGCACCAGCTTGGGCGCGCGGCGCACCAGCACGGCGGCGATGCCGTGCGGGGCGGCGAGGTGTTTGTCGATCTTCTGCAAAGCGGGCCTTATGGACATCACGGACATCATGGACATCAAAACAGGAAATAGCGCTGCGCCATCGGCAGTACGGTCGCCGGTTCGCAGATCAGCAACTGGCCGTCGGCCACCACCTGGTAGGTCTCGGGATCCACAGTGACGTTCGGCTGCCAGTCATTGTGCACCATGTCGCGCTTGCCCACGGTGCGCGTGCCTTGTACCGCCGACAGCACCTTGTTCAGGCCATAGCGCCCGCCCACATCGGCGGCCAGCGCAGCTTGCGAGACAAAGGTCAGCGACGACTTGTCCAATGCCCGTCCGGCGGCGGCGAACATCGGCCGGTAGTGCACCGGCTGCGGCGTGGGGATCGATGCGTTGGGGTCGCCCATGGCAGCAGCGGCAATCATCCCGCCCTTGAGGATCAGGCTCGGCTTGACGCCGAAGAAGGCCGGCTTCCACAGCACCAGGTCGGCCCATTTTCCGACCGCGATCGAGCCCACCTCGTGCGCGATGCCATGCGTGAGCGCGGGGTTGATCGTGTACTTGGCGATATAGCGCTTGACGCGGAAATTGTCATGCCCGCCGCGCGCGTCGTTGGGGTCGCCGGGCAGCTTGCCGCGCTGCGCGGCCATCTTGTGCGCGGTCTGCCAGGTGCGGATGATGACCTCGCCCACGCGGCCCATGGCCTGCGAATCGCTGGAGATCATCGAGAACGCGCCGAGGTCGTGCAGGATGTCTTCGGCGGCGATGGTCTCGCGCCGGATGCGGCTCTCGGCGAAGGCGATGTCCTCGGCGATCGACGGGTCCAGGTGGTGGCAGACCATCAGCATGTCGAGGTGTTCGTCGAGCGTGTTGACGGTGTATGGCCGCGTCGGGTTGGTCGACGACGGCAGCACGTTGGGCTCGCCGCAGACCTTGATGATGTCGGGCGCATGGCCGCCGCCCGCGCCTTCGGTGTGATACGTATGGATGGTGCGGCCCTTGAACGCAGCCACGGTGGCTTCGACGAAGCCGGCCTCGTTGAGCGTATCGGTGTGGATTGCCACCTGCGTGTCGGTGGCATCCGCCACGCTCAGGCAGTTGTCGATGGCCGCGGGCGTGGTGCCCCAGTCTTCGTGCAGCTTGAGCCCGATGGCGCCGGCCTCGACCTGCTCCATCAGCGGCCCCGGGAGGCTGGCGTTGCCCTTGCCGAGCAGGCCGATGTTCATCGGGTAGGCTTCCACCGCCTGCAGCATGCGTTCCATGAACCAGGGGCCGGGCGTGACGGTGGTGGCGAAGGTGCCGGTGGCCGGCCCGGTGCCGCCGCCGATCATGGTGGTGACGCCGCTCATCAGCGCCTCTTCGATCTGCTGCGGGCAGATGAAGTGGATGTGGCTGTCGATGCCGCCGGCGGTGACGATCATGCCCTCGCCCGCGATCACCTCGGTGCCCGGCCCGACGACGATGGTCACGCCGGGCTGGATGTCCGGATTGCCGGCCTTGCCGATGGCGGCAATGCGGCCGTCCTTGAGGCCGATGTCGGCCTTGACGATGCCCCAGTGGTCGACGATCAGCGCATTGGTGATGACGGTGTCGACACAGTCCTTGGCCATGCGCTGGCTCTGCCCCATGCCGTCGCGGATGACCTTGCCGCCGCCGAATTTCACTTCCTCGCCGTAGACGGTGAAGTCCTTCTCCACCTCGATGACGAGCCCGGTGTCGGCGAGCCGCAGGCGGTCGCCGGTGGTGGGGCCGAACATCTCGGCATAAGCCTGCCTGGAGATTTTCACGCTCATCACAGCGCTCCCATGATCTTGCCGTTGAAGCCGTAGACGATGCGCGCGCCGGACAGCGCCACCAGTTCCACCGTGCGGCTTTGGCCCGGCTCGAAGCGCACGGCGGTGCCGGCGGCGATGTTCAGGCGGAAGCCGCGCGTGGCCTCGCGGTCGAAATCCAGCGCGGGGTTGGTCTCGTAGAAATGAAAGTGCGAGCCGACCTGGACCGGGCGGTCGCCCGTGTTGGCCACCGCCACGCTGACCGTGGGGCGGCCGGCGTTCAGTTCGATCTCGCCCTCTGCGGGCATCAGTTCACCGGGGATCATGATGGGTTCCTTGTTGCGGTCGGTGCGCTCGGTGCGCTCGGTGCGCTCAAGCGACCATCAGGCCGACGCCATACAGCGCCACGCCCGCGCCCGCCAGCCGTGCCAGCCAGCCGGCGTGGCGGCGCAGCGCGCCGCCCAGGCCGATGCCGGCCGCGTGCAGCACCATCGTGGCCACGCAAAAGCCGCCCACATAGGCCGCCACCGCGGGCAATGCGCCGGCCGTGGCCGGCAACTCGGATCCGTGGGCATAGCCGTGGAAGACGGCGAAGCCGCCCACAATGGCCATCCCCGCCCATGCCGGCAGCCTGGCGCGCAGCGCAACCAGCAGGCCGATCACCAGCAGCGACGCGGCAATCATCGGCTCCACCAGCGGCAGGCTCATGCCGGTAAGGCCGAGCACCGCGCCAGCCAGCATCAAAGCCACGAAGACAAAGGGCATGCGCAAGGCTTCGCGCGGCGAGCGCGCACCCAGCGCGCTCCATACGCCCACGCCCACCATGGCGAGCAAGTGATCCATGCCGGTAAAGGGATGCAGCAAGCCGGCCCACAGGCTGGCGCCGGCAGTGGCGGCATCATGACCCGGATGCGCGACGGCAGCGGCGCTGGCAAGCGCCAGCGAGGCGCCCACGGTGGCGAGCCTCACGGCGCGCGAGCGGTTGGAGTGGTTCATGTCTTGACCTCGTGTCCTGGTTCTGGGATTTCGATGCAACCGGCGTGCTTCACGTCCGGCGTGCCATGCGCCTTGGCGTCAGATGATCGGATGGTGCACCGTGACCAGCTTGGTGCCATCGGGGAACGTGGCTTCCACCTGGATATCGGGGATCATCTCGGCCACCCCATCCATCACGTCCTCGCGCGCGAGCACGGTGGTGCCCTCATGCATCAACTCCGCCACGGAGCGGCCATCGCGCGCGCCTTCCATGATGGCGGCGGTGATCAAGGCCACCGCCTCGGGATAGTTGAGCTTGAGCCCGCGCGCGCGGCGGCGCTCGGCCAGCAGCGCGGCGGTGAAGATCAACAGCTTGTCCTTTTCTCGCGGAGTGAGTTCCATCCTGGTATTCCCGTTGTTTCTTGTTTTGTCCGTGCGATGCGCGGTGGCAAATCCCAAAGTCCGCGCCTACGTCGCCCACAGCCTCAGGGGCCTTGCAGGCACACCGTGGATCGGTTCGCGCAGCGCGCTCCACGCCATCACCATCAACTGCCTGACCGCTTCCATCTGCGCGCCCAGCACGCGCAGCAGCAACATCGACTGGCCGTCTTGCTCGAGCCGCGTCACGCCAGCGCGCAGGTCGGCCCGATAAGGCAGCTGCCCGGCCAGCATTTCCGCGAGTGCCTGCGTCGCGCCATCGCCCACCGCCCACAGCGTGCCCATGACATTGAGCCCGTCCAGCCCGGCCACCGCATGGCGCAGCGCACAAGCCGCGTCAAGTTGCGCGCGCTCGATCCACAGCGCGCGCTTGCCGCCGCCCTGCACCCGGGTCTCCATGCCCAGCGTGCCGCGGCTCCAGGTCTCGCCGCTGGCCTGCCGGCCCAGCACGATGGCATCCCAGCCGATCGCGCTGGCCCCGGGAGCCACCGTCACGGTGGTGGCAAGGCGCGCGTGCGCGTCGTCAAAGACGATGTTCTCCTGCGGCAGCCAGTCCACCCGCGCGCCGGCTTCCAGCGTCAGCGTGACGCGCTGCGCGGCCTCGCGGCCGAGCGACTTGTACCACTTGGTGGCGCCGGGCGTCGTCAGCACCGCATGGGCGAGCGCGCCCACCGTCACGTCGATGTCCAGGCTGTCGCCGCCGGCCACGCCCGCGGGCGGATGCAGGATCACCACATGGCAGATAGACCCCTCCGGATAGAGTGGCTTTTGCACCAGCAACGGCCCTTGGTGGCGACGCTCGACCAACGCGCTGCGCTCCCCGCGCGCGGCAAACCGCAGGCGCAGGCTGGCCTCCCATGCGGGCGGCACGGCGAGGGTCGAAGGAAAGTCTGGATGACGCATGAATGTTGGAATGGCGGAGGCGGCCGGCAATGCATCGTGCGCTGGATGCGGGCATCATAGCGCGCAGCCGGAGGCACTGGAAGTGGTATTCGAGGCGGGCTTCGGGACGACACGCAATCGGCGCCCGCCAGGTGTTCCCCCTCTCCCGCGCCGCGGGAGAGGGGGAACACACCAGCACTACGATCATGCGGCACCGCGTGTCACGTCACACCGCGATGAGCTCCCGCACGCCCTCCTCTTCCATCTTCGCGCCCTCGCCTCTCGCCACCACTTCGCCGCGGCTCATCACCACGTAGTGATCCGCCAGGTGCCGGGCGAATTCGTAATACTGTTCCACCAGCAGCACCGTCATGCCAAACTCATCCACCAGCAGGCGCAGCGCCCGCCCGATGTCCTGGATGATCGAAGGCTGGATGCCTTCGGTCGGCTCGTCCAGGATCAGCAGTTCGGGCTCGCTCATCAGCGCGCGGCCGATCGCCAGTTGCTGCTGCTGGCCGCCGGAGAGATCGCCGCCGCGGCGCTGGCGCATGCTGCGCAACACCGGGAACAACTGGTAGATGCGGTCCGGCACGCCCGGCGGGCTCTTGAGGCTGGCGGCGCCGATCAGCAGGTTCTCCTCCACCGTCAGGCGCGGGAAGATCTCGCGGCCCTGCGGCACGTAGGCCAGGCCCGAGGCCACGCGCTCGTACGGCGGCTTTTTCTCCAGTGCCTGCCCCGCCCAGCTGATGCTGCCGCTCTTGGTCGGCACCACGCCCATCAGGCATTTGAGCAAGGTGCTCTTGCCCACGCCGTTGCGGCCGAGCAAGGTCGTCAGCTTGCCTTGCGGCACCTCGAAGGTGACGTTGCGCAGGATGTGGCTGCCGCCGTAGAACTGGTTGAGTGCATTGACCTGCAACATAGTCTCGTTCCCTTTTTTTCTATCCGGTGCGCAGCGCCTAGCGGCCGAGATAGGATTCGATCACGCGCTCCTCGCGCTTGACGGCGTCGAGCGTGCCTTCGGCCAGCACGCTGCCCTCGGCCAGCACGGTCACCTTGCCCGCATCGCCGGCCAGCGCCGCGACGAACTCCATGTCGTGCTCCACCACCATCATCGAGCAGGTGCCGCGCAGGCTGTTGAGCAGCTTGGCCAGCTGCATGGTTTCTTCATCGGTCATGCCCGCCACCGGCTCGTCGAGCAGCAGCAATTGCGGCTGCTGCATCAGCAGCATGCCGATTTCCAGCCGCTGCTTCTGGCCGTGCGACAGCAAGCCGGCCGGGCGATAGGCCTCATCCTCCAACCCCGTCAGCGCCAGCGTTTGCTCGATGCGGCGATGCCCTTCGGCGCCCAGGCGCGCGCGCAATGAAGTGAACCAGCGCTTGTCGCCTTTCATCGCCAGCTCGAGGTTCTCCCACACTTCGTGCTGCTCGAACACGGTGGGCTTCTGGAACTTGCGGCCGATGCCGGTCTGCGCGATCCTGGGCTCGGTCATGCGCATCAGGTCGATGGTCTGGCCCAGGAACACGCGCCCGCTCACATTGGCGTTGCGCGGCCCGGTCTTGCCGGTGATCACATCCATCATGGTGGTCTTGCCCGCGCCATTGGGCCCGATCACGCAGCGCAGTTCGCCGTGGTCGATCGACAGCGTGAGCTTGTTCAGCGCGCGAAAGCCATCGAACTGCACGGTCACGTCTTCCAGGTAAAGGATGGGGCCGTGCGAGACGTCGATGACGCCCGGCTCCATGATGCGGCCCAGGCCGGTGGTGCCACCGCTTTCCGCCTGTTGTGCTCCCAGTGCTGCGTTCATGCTTCACCTCCGCTGCGGGTGGCGGCCGCCGGCGCATTCGCGCCGTTGCCCTGCGCGGCCTGCGGGCTTGCGCGCAGGCCGCGCAGGCGCTTGAGCAGTCCGATCACGCCGTCCGGCATATACAGCGTCACCAGCACGAACATCGCGCCCAGCAGGAACAGCCAGTACTCCGCGAAGTACGCCGTGAACATGGTCTTGGCGCCATTGACGATGAAAGCGCCGATGATCGGGCCGATCAGCGTGCCCCGTCCGCCCACCGCCACCCATACCGCCATCTCGATGGAGTTGGCCGGCGACATCTCGCCCGGGTTGATGATGCCCACCTGCGGCACGTAGAGCGCGCCGGCGATGCCGCACAGCACGGCCGAGAACGTCCACACGAACAGCTTGTAGCCAAGCGGGTTATAGCCCGAAAACATCACGCGCATCTCGGCATCGCGGATCGCGGTCACGACGCGGCCGAGCTTGGACGTCACGATATAGCGGCAGGCGATGAAGCCGGCCAGCAAGGCGAAGAACGTCAGCACGAACAGCGCGGTGCGGGTCTGCGGCGCGGCCACGGCAAAGCCGGCGATGCGCTTGAAATCGGTGAAGCCGTTGTTGCCGCCAAAGCCGGTCTCGTTACGGAAGAACAGCAGCATGGCCGCGTACGTCATGGCCTGCGTGATGATGGACAGGTACACGCCCTTGATGCGCGAGCGAAAGGCGAAGAAGCCGAACAGCCATGCCAGCACGCCCGGCACCAGCACCACCAGCAGCATTGCGTAGCCAAGATGCTCGGTGCCGTGCCAGAACCACGGCATCTCCTTCCAGTCGAGGAACACCATGAAGTCGGGCAGGTCGCTCTTGTAGACGCCTTCGCGGCCAATGCTACGCATCAGGTACATGCCCATGGCATAGCCTCCGAGCGCGAAGAACAAGCCGTGGCCGAGGCTGAGAATGCCGCAGTAGCCCCATACCAGGTCCAGCGCGATCGCCGCCAGCGCGAAGCACATGATCTTGCCGATCAGCGTCAGCGCGTAGGCCGACAGATGCATGGGATGGCCTTCGGGCACCAGCAGCGCGCACACCGGCACGCCGATGCCTACCACCAGCGCGATCAGAGCCAACGCCATCCAGCTGCGTCCGGAGAACAGCGGCTGGCGCTCAGGCACGGCCAGCCGGAAACCCGCCGCGTAATGGTTCGAGGGTGAAGTCTTCATCATGCCTCCGCGCTGCGCCCTTTGAGCGCGAACAGTCCCTGCGGGCGCTTCTGGATGAAGAGCACGATCAGCACCAGGACAAAGATCTTGGCCAGCACCGCGCCATAGAACGGCTCGATGAACTTGTTGATCAGGCCCAGCCCAAAGGCGCCGATGATGGTGCCTGCGAGCTGCCCCACGCCGCCCAGCACCACCACCATGAAGGAGTCGATGATGTAGGCCTGCCCGAGGTCGGGGCCGACATTGCCGATCTGCGACAGCGCGCAGCCGCCCAGGCCGGCAATGCCCGCGCCGAAGGCAAAGGCGTAGCTGTCCACCTTCCAGGTGCGCACGCCGACGCAGGCCGCCATGGTGCGGTTCTGCGTGGTGGCGCGCACGAACAGGCCAAGGCGGGTGCGGTTGAGCACAGCCCAGGCCACTGCTACCACCGCCAGCGCAAACACGATGATGACCATGCGGTTGTACGGCAGCACCATGCCAGGCAGCCATTCGATGCCGCCGCTCATCCAGGACGGATTGGCCACTTCCACGTTCTGCGCGCCAAACAGGGTGCGCACCGTCTGCATCAGCAGCAGGCTCACGCCGAAGGTGGCCAGCAGCGTCTCCAGCGGACGGCCGTAGAGATGGCGCAGCACCAGCCGCTCCAGCACGAAGCCGACCACGGCGGAGGCGAGGAACGATGCCGGCAACGCGAACAGCAGGTACCAGTCGAACGCGCTGGCGAAGTGCGCGCGGAACACGCCCTGCACCATGTACGTGGCGTACGCGCCGATCATCAGGAATTCGCCGTGCGCCATGTTGATGACGCCGATCAGGCCGTAAGTGATAGCCAGCCCCAGCGCGGCGAGCAGCAGCACGCTGCCCAGGCTCAGGCCGGCGAAGAGGTTGCCGATCAGCTCGGCGCGGCGCTGGTCGCCGCGCAGGGCATCGAGCGCCTGCTGCGCGGCGCCGCGCAGTTCGGCGTCAGGCTCGCGATAGTTGCCGGCGGCATCTTTTTCCAGCAACGGCTGCAGTTTCTGGCGGCTCTGCGGATTGCTGTCGCGCCCGAGGATGCGGATGGCTTCGAGGCGATCGTCGCGGTTGCCATCGGCCAGCACGATATTGGCCCAGATCACATCGAGCTTCGCGCGCAGCCCGGCATCGGCCTCGGCCTTGCGCGCGGCTTCGACCACCGGGCGCGAAGCGCTGCCCGGCTGGTCCAGCAGCGTATTGACGGCCTGCGTGCGCACCGCCGCGTCGGGCGATTGCAGCAGCGTGCTGCTGGCGGCACTGTCCACCATCGCGCGCAGGCTGTTGTTCAGGGTGAGCGCTTCGAGCACGTCGGGCTTGACCGTGACCGGCTTGCCGCTGATCGCATCCACCAGCTTGTCTGCGTCCTGGCGCACCATGCCGACGCCGGGCGCGTATTGCAGCGTATCGTCCTGCAACGCCTTGAGAATGGGGCCGGCCTGCGCCACCGGTGCCTTGGTCAGCGCGGTGATCGCGGCGGTCTTGGCATCGAAGTCGTCTTCGGCCAACGGCTTCAGGTCGGCCTGCGTCAGCGCCGCGGCCCACAGCGGGCACGCGGCCAGCAGGAGCAGCGCGGCCAGCATGGCGCGCAACCGTGAAGCGAGAGAGATCGATAAGGGTCGGTGCATAAGGTTTGCAGAGTCGTGCGCGACGAAGCACGCGCGTCACCTTGATCGGCGTGATGATTTTCCGCCCACCGCGCCGAAGCGGCGGACAGCATGGGAAGCGGCAAAGACACTGCCAGGCTCCCTCCCCTCCCGCACCAGCCACGAGGCAAGAGAGAGGAAGAGAGCGCTGAGCGAGAGCCCTTGCTTACATCACCTTGTCCGGCTTGCCTTCGTTACCGGCGATGAACGGGCTCCACGGCTGCGCACGCACGGCCTTCGGGGTCTTCCACACCACCGTGAACTGGCCATCGCCCTTGACCTCGCCGATCATCACCGGCTTGTACAGGTGATGGTTCTCGCCCATGGTCAGGGTGAAGCCGTCCGGGGCCTTGAAGGTCTGGCCGTACATGGCGGCGCGGACCTTGTCGGTGTCGGTGGTGCCGGCCTTCTTCACGGCTTGCGCCCACATATGGATGCCCACGTAGGTGGCTTCCATCGGGTCGTTGGTCACGCGCTTGTCGCCGCCCGGCAGGTTGTTGGCCTTGACCCACGCCGCCCATTGCTTCTTGAAGGCTTCGTTTTCCGGGTTCTTGACTGACATGAAGTAGTTCCATGCGGCCAGGTGGCCCACCAGCGGCTTGGTGTCGATGCCGCGCAGTTCTTCCTCGCCCACCGAGAACGCCACCACCGGCACGTCCTTGGCCTTCAGGCCGGCGTTACCCAGCTCCTTGTAGAAGGGCACGTTGGAGTCGCCGTTGATGGTGGAGATCACCGCGGTCTTGCCACCCTGCGAGAACTTCTTGATGTTGGCGACGATGGTCTGGTAGTCGCTGTGGCCGAACGGCGTGTAGACCTCTTCGATATCCTTGTCCGCCACGCCCTTGCTCTTCAGGAAGGCACGCAGGATCTTGTTGGTGGTGCGCGGGTAGACGTAGTCGGTGCCGAGCAGGAAGAAACGCTTGGCGCCGCCGCCTTCCTTGCTCATCAGGTATTCCACCGCGGGAATGGCCTGCTGGTTGGGCGCCGCGCCGGTGTAGAAGACGTTCTTGGACATCTCCTCGCCCTCGTACTGCACCGGATAGAACAGCAGCGAGTTCAGCTCTTCATAAACGGGCAGCACCGACTTGCGGGAAACCGAGGTCCAGCAGCCGAACGTGACGGCGACCTTGTCCTTGGTGATCAGCTGGCGCGCCTTCTCGGCAAACAGCGGCCAGTTGGAAGCGGGATCGACCACGACCGGCTCAAGCTTGCGGCCAAGCACGCCGCCGCTCTTGTTGATCTCGTCGATGGTCATCAGCGCCACGTCCTTGAGCGAAGTCTCGGAAATGGCCATGGTGCCGGACAGCGAATGCAGGATACCGATCTTGATCGGTTCCTTGGACTGCGCCATTACCAGCGGGCTCACGCCTGCCGTTGCAAACAAGGCCGCGGCGGCTACCGCCGACAGCTTCAGCATGTCACGTCTTTTCATTGCAGCTCCCAGATTGTCGTGTTGGATAAAGGAACAACGCACCCCGGGTACACCTTCTGCAACTAGCATGCCATGGCATACAAGCTTGTATACATGGCTGTGCACACGGCCTGGCGAGCCTTCAGCGGTCGCAATGCCGCACATCGCACCACGATAGTGCGCAAGCGTCACGCACCAAGCCTGTGCGCCGCCGCCGGCTGACTCAGATTGGGGCACATGGCGATGCGTATGTTGCGCCGTGACTTGCCCGAATCCGGAATCGGCTCTATGGTGGCCTCTCGATTGCGCGCCACGGCGTTGCCGGATGAGCCGCAACTACCAAGTAAAAGCACGACGGAGACAGCCCATTGAAAGCGTCAACGACGCCCGGCGCGGACCAGATCGTCATCATCGGCGCCGGCGTGGCCGGCATGTGCATGGGCATCCGGCTCAAGCAGGCCGGCATCGATGACTTTGTCATCCTGGAGAAGGCCGGCACGGTAGGCGGCACCTGGCGGGACAACACCTACCCGGGCTGCGGCTGCGACATCCCCTCCCATCTCTACAGCTTTTCGTTCGCGCCCAAGCCGGACTGGTCCAGCGCGTACTCGCCCCAGCCGGAGATACACCGCTACCTGCAGCATTGCGCCGAGCGCTTCGGGCTGCTCGGGCATATCCGCTTCGGCATCGAGGTCACCGAGGCACGCTACGACGAAGGCGCCTGCCTGTGGCAGGTGAGCACAGGTAACGGCGACACCATCGCCGCGCGCATCCTTGTCAGCGGCACCGGGCAGCTCAACCGTCCGCTGGCGCCGGACATCCCGGGGCTGGACAGCTTTGCCGGCGCGGCCTTCCATTGCGCGCGCTGGCGGCATGACGCCGACCTGCGCTGCAAGCAGGTCGCGGTGATCGGCAACGGTGCCAGCGCGCTGCAGTTCATTCCACGCATCGCGCCGGAAGCAGGCAAGCTGACGGTGTTCCAGCGCAGCGCCAACTGGGTGCTGCCGCGCAACGGCGAGGCCTATACCGCCGAGCAACAGGCGCGCTTCGGGCGTCACCCGTGGACGGCGCGGCTGCATCGCTGGCACCTCTACCTGCAGTGTGAGCTGCGCTTCGGGCGCATGCAACGGGACAGCGGGCGCAACCGGGAACTGGAAACGCTGGCGCGCCGCTACCTGGCGCACATGATTGCCGACCCCGCGCTGCGCGCCAAGCTCACGCCGGACTACCCGATCGGCTGCAAGCGCATCCTGATCTCCGACGATTTCTACCAAGCGCTCAAGCGGCCTAACGTCCAGGTCGAGACCACCCGCATCGCCCGCGTCGACGCCGACGCCGTGGTCACCGCCGACGGCGCCAGGCATCCGGCCGACGCCATCATCTTCGCCACCGGCTTCGACGCCCGCTCCTTCCTCGCGCCGATCCGCATCCACGGCCGCCATGGACGCACCCTGGCCGATCAGTGGCGCGAGGATCCCGAGGCCTATCTGGGCATGACGGCGCCGGGATTTCCCAACCTGTTCGTGCTGTACGGCCCCAATACCAACCTGGGCCACAACTCCATCATCTTCATGCTCGAGTGCCAGGCGCGCTATGTCCTGCAGTGCATCCAGGCCTGCCGCTCAGCACGCTTCGCCTCCATGGAAGTGCGCCCGGAGGTGGTGACGCGCTTCAACCGGGCATTGCAGGCGGCCATCGGCCAGACCGCGTGGGCCGGCTCGTGCAGCAGTTGGTACAAGTCGGCGAGCGGCAGGGTCATCAACAACTGGTCGAGCCATGCCACCGCCTATTGGTGGAAGACGCGCAAGCCGGACTGGGGGCACTTTGTGCTGCGCCACGCCGGCAAGCCGTCGTAGCGTTGCCCCGCCAGCGACGAGGGCCGCTACATCACGGGCTCGCAGTTCACCGTCGATGGCGGCATCACTGCCCAGTAAGCCTGCCGCGTCATTTCGCCAAACCAGCCCGCCAGGAGAAGCCTATGGAGTTCGCCATGCAACGTCTGGCCATCGCGTCGGAACCCATCCAGACCAGCCTGATCGAGGCCGGCACCGGCCGCCCCACCCTGCTTGTGCACGGCACCAGTTCCAGCGCGGAAACCAACTGGGCCGCGCTGCTGCCCGGGCTCGCGCAGCGCAGGCGCTGCCTGGCGCTGGACCTTGCCGGCTCCGGCGAAACCCGCGACGACGGCGGGCCGCTGACGCTCGATGCGCTGGTGGGACAGGTGCGCGCCTGCATGGCGCTTGCGGGCGATGCGCCCGTGGACCTGGTCGGCTATTCGCTTGGCGGGGTGGTGGCCGCCGCCGCGGCTGCGCTGATGCCGGAGCGCGTGCGGCGCCTGGTGGTGTTCGGCGCCTGGGCGCGCACCGATAGCCGCATGCGCCTGCTGTTTGCGCTGTGGCAGTCGCTGGCGCAGTCGGACCGCAAGCAACTGGCGCGCATGATCCTGCTCAACGGCGTATCGGAGCGCTTCATCGCGTGCATGGACGACGCCACCGTCGAGGGCATCCTGCGGCGTTTCGGCGCAGGCCTGGCGCCCGGCAGCGACCGCCAGGCCGCGCTCGACGCCACCATCGACATCACACCGCTGCTGGCGCGCATCCGCGCCGCCACGCTGGTGATCGGCATGCGCCACGACCAGATGGTGCCGCCGGCGCATTGCCGCGCGCTTGCCGAGGCGCTTGGCGACGCCAGCTACGCGGAGATCGACAGCGGGCACCTGGTGATGCTGGAGCAACCCGAGCGCCTGCTCGCACTGATCGAGCAGCACCTGGACTGAGCGATCACAAGGACAAGCGCACACCAAGCAGACACGTTGACCGATCCTGAGGCTGACCGATGAATACACTTCCGACCTACCAGCCACGCAGCGCCTGGGCCATGGCCTCGATGCTGACCTGGCTTTCGCTGATCAACTTCCTCGACAAGATCGTGCTTGGCATGGTCGCGGTGCCGCTGATGGCGGACCTGAAGCTTGCGCCGGCCGAGTTCGGCCTGATCGCCAGCAGCTTCTTCTGGCTGTTCTCGCTATCCACCGTGCTGGTCGGCTTTCTGTCCAATCGCGTGGCCACGCGCTGGCTGCTGCTGGCGATGGGCCTGTCGTGGGCCGTGCTGCAGGTCCCGCTGGCGCTGGCGGGATCGGCCACGACCATCCTGCTGTGCCGCATGCTGCTTGGCGCGGCCGAGGGGCCGGCCTTCCCGATCTCCGTGCATGCGCTATTCAAATGGTTTCCGGACCACAAGCGCAACCTGCCGGTGGCGATGATCAACCAGGGGGCCACCGTGGGCCTGCTGCTGGCGGGACTGCTGATCCCGCTGGTGACGATACGATGGGGCTGGCGCGCCAATTTCATGATCCTGGCCGGCATTGGCATGGCGTGGAGCGCGATGTGGCTCTGCGTGGGGCGCGAGGGACCGCTGGCGCAGGCAAGCGCGCCACGCGCCGGCACCGCGGCCACGCCCGTGCGCCTGCCCTATCGCCGCATCTTCCGCGACCCGACCGTGCTGGCCTGCCTGGCCGTTGGCTTCTGCGCGTACTGGGCGCTGGCGCTGGGGCTGACCTGGCTGCCCGCCTACCTGGAAAAGGGCCTGGGCTTCGACCCGGTCACCACCGGGCGCTGGTATGCGGCCATCGTGGCCTCGGCCATGCCCGTCACGCTGATCCTTAGCTGGTTGTCGCAGCGCATGCTGCGCGCGGGCGCATCGTCGCGGCTCGCGCGTGGCGCGGTCATCTCGGTGGCCGCGCTGGCAGGCGGCGGCGTGTACCTGGCGATCGCGTCGATCACGCTGGCGCCGGTGCCCAAGACCTTGCTGATTGCCGTGGCGGCATGCCTGCCACCCGTGGCGTTCGCACTGACGCCAGCCATGCTCGCGCAGATCGTGCCGGAGGGCCAGCGCGGCAGCGTGTTGTCCATCCACACGGCGCTGACCACGCTGGCCGGCATCCTGGCACCGGCGGTGGTGGGGCAACTGGTGCAGCGCCATGGCATGAACGGGGGCTTCGAAGTGGGCTTCACGATCAACGCTTTGCTACTGCTGGCCAGCGGTGTGATTGGCCTGTGCTGGCTCAATCCCGAGCGTTCCGCAAAGGCGCTGGCGGCCTCGCCACAAGACATGGCGGCCGCGCGCTCGCCGGCCTGAGCTGCGCCTAGCGGGACAGCCACCACCAGGCCGCGCCGGCTGCGGCGGCCTGGCCCGCAGCAACGATCAGGAACGGCTGCCACGACGCGTCGAACTGGTCCTGCAGCGCGTTGACGGCAGCCGTGCGCATAGCCGCCGGCGCGTCCTGCGCGGCCAGCCCGGCAAACGGCACCGCCGCGATCACCTTGTCCGAGAGATGCAGCGCCACGCGGCGCGCCAGCCGGGGCATGCGCTCGCTGTCCTCGAGAAAATCGCGCAAGCGGGCCGTCAATGCTTGCGGCTTGGCAAGCAGGCTGGCCAGGGCGCCGGGTTGCTGCGCTTGCAGCGAGTCGACGAAGCGCCCCAGCGTGGCGTCGTAGAAGCGCTCGCCATGCGCGTTCGCCAGCGTACCGAGCACACGGTCGAGCGCGCGCTGCTGGCCAACCACGAAATAAGCTATGGGAAAACCGATCAATAACACCGCCGCAGCCGCCGCGAGCGGCCAGCCCATGCCTGCGCTGCCCTTGGCCACCAGCGTGAATGCGATCAGGCTGAGGACCAGCCCGGCAATGCAGCAGCGCACGATCTCCCAGAGATAGAGCGAGCCCGCCTTGAGCATGGACTTGCCGAGATCGCCGAGATCGGTTGCGCTGCCGGGCATGTAGGTCACCTTGAAATGGCGCCCGCATGACCAGCGCCGATAAAGAAACGGCGCGGGCCGCCGCGCACCCTGGTGTGGCGGCGGCCCGCCTGCATTACGAGTAGCGGCGGCTGATGGATTCCGCCACGCATACCGGGCGCTCGCTGCCCTCGCGCTCCACCGTGACTTCCCAGTTGGACTGGGCGCCGACCAGCGCGGGCGCGTTCGGCAGCGGCTCCAGGCGCTCCACCGATAGCAGCTTCACGCGCGCACGCAAGCGGCTGCCGACCGGCACCGGCGCGGTAAAGCGCACGCGGTTCAGGCCATAGTTGACGCCCATCTTCACGCCGGGCATGTCGATCGCGTTGTGCATGAACGCCGGCAGCAGCGACAAGGTCAGGAAGCCATGCGCCACCGGCCCGCCGAACGGCGATTCGCGGCGGGCGCGCTCCACGTCGACGTGGATCCATTGATGATCGCCGGTGGCTTCGGCGAACTGGTTGACCTGCTGCTGGGTGATCTCGATCCAGTCGCTGATGGCCACTTCCTGGCCCTGCAGGCTTTCCAGTTCTTCGAGCGAAGCGATGGTACGCATGGTGTCTCCTTGTTGTTGTGCTGGCCGGGATGGCCGGGGTTCAGTCGGGGGTGATGCCTTGCTCCCCTCTCCCGCGTGCGGGAGGGGCTGGGGGAGGGAGTAAACACCACCGTTATATCAAGCGGCTTTGGCGCATCAGGCAGGCCGCCGTCCGTACATGCCCATGCCCTTGACGGTGCAGACCAGTTCGCCGCGCTGGTTGGTGGCCTCCCACTGGGTGTGCACCACGCCGCGGTCCGGCTTGGACGAGGATGCGCGCGCATCCAGCACCACCAGCGACACGCTCAGCGTATCGCCCGCATAAACCGGCTTGAGCCAACGGATTTCGTCCACGCCGGGCGAGCCCATGCTGGCCGCCTTGGAGGTCATGTTATCCACCAGCAGGCGCATCATGATCGAGCAGGTCATCCAGCCGCTGGAGATGAGATTCTTGTAGATGCTTTTTTGCGCGGCTTCCTTGTCGACGTGGAAAGGCTGGGGATCGTACTGGCGGGCGAAGGCCAGGATCTCCTCCTCCGTCACCAGGTGGGACCCGAGGTCGCGCTTGCTGCCGACGGCGAAGTCTTCGAAATACAGGGTGGACATGAATCGCTCCGTCAACGGGGAATCAGTGAATACGGGACACGCGAAACGCACTGCAAAACACGAGATCCATACATAACAAAAAACCGCGCCTGGAACAACCGGCGCGGTTCTTTGATGCCACCTGGATCAGACCGTTTCCAGGAAGCCAGGTTGCGCCGCAAAGCGCGACAGGTGATGATCGACATCCCCGAAGGTGGTGTTGATCAGCGTCAGGCGCTTGAACATGTGCGCCGCCGGCAGTTCATCGGTGACGCCCATGCCACCGTGGATCTGCACGGCTTCCTGGCCGACCGAGCGAGCCGCCTGGCCCACGCGTGCCTTGGCCGCGGAGGCAAAGCGACGGCGTTCTTCCGGGCTGGCCTCGTCGAACTTGGCGGCGGCCAGCAGCGTGATGGAACGCGACTGCTCGGCGTGGATGAACATCTCCACCATGCGGTGCTGCAGCGCCTGGAAGCGCGCGATCGGCACGCCGAACTGCTGGCGGGTCTTGGCGTACTCCAGCGTGGCGGCGTTGAGCGTGTCCATCACGCCAACGGCTTCAGCGCACAGCAGCACGGCGGCGTAGTCAGCCACCTGCTCGATCAGCGCAAACGCCGCGCCCTCGGTGCCCAGCAACTCGCCCTGTGCATCCTTGAAGGTGATATCGGCAGCGCGCAGGTTATCGATGGTGCGGTAGTCGGTGATGCCGACGCCGGCCGCCTTCGGGTCCACCAGGAACAGCGAAATGCCATTGGTATCGGCATCTGCGCCGCTGGTGCGGGCCGACACAACCAGCTTGCCGGCTTGCGCGCCGTGGATGGTCACGACCTTGCGGCCGTTGAGCTTGCCGCCCTTGGCGGTCACGCGCACGTCGTTGAGCGCATAGCGGGCATGCGGCTCGTTGAAGGCGGTGGCCAGCATCAGCTCGCCACCAGCAACCTGCTCCAGCAGCGCGTCCTGGCCGCCGGCCAGCTTGAGCGCGTAGGCGGCTATCACGGTGGCGAAGTACGGCTCGACCACCAGGCCGCGGCCCAGTTCCTGCATCACCACCATCATGTCGACGGGCGTGCCCGAGAAACCGCCCTGCGCTTCCGGCACCGGCAGCGCGGTCAGGCCGAGCTCGACCAGCGCGCCCCAGGCGGCATCGCTATGGCCGGCTTCGGCCTTGATGCCCTTCTTGCGGGTTTCGAAATCGTAGTCTTTATCGATGAAGCGGTGGACGGCGTCAGCCAGTTGCTTCTGTTCGTCGCTGAGATTGAAGTTCATATCGCGTGTCTCCTCACAGCCCCAGGATCATCTGGCTGATGATGTTCTTCTGAATTTCGTTGGACCCGCCGTAGATGGAGGTCTTGCGATAGTTGAAGTAGTAAGCGGCCAGCGGCGCGGCATCGTCGTAGCCGGTCACCGCGTGCTCGTGTTCGCACTCCAGGTAGGCGGTGTCGAACGGCTGCGCGTAGGGGCCGACAGCCTCCACCATCAGCTCGGTCAGCATCTGCTGGATCTCGGTGCCCTTGATCTTGAGCATCGAAGCCTCGGGGCCGGGGCCCTTGCCGGCGCTCTCGCTCGACACCACGCGCAGCACGGTCAGTTCCAGTGCCATCAACTCGATTTCCAGCGCAGCAACCTTGGCGCCGAACAGCGGATCTTCCAGCAGCGGGCGGCCGTTCTTTTGCTGTTGCTTGGCAACGCGCTTGAGGAAGCCCAGTTCGCGCTTGGAGTTGCCCACGCGGGCAATGCCGGTGCGCTCATGGCCAAGCAGGTACTTGGCGTAGGTCCAGCCGCGGTTTTCCTCGCCCACGCGGTTCTCCACCGGCACCTCGACGTTGTCGAAGAACACTTCATTCACTTCGTGCTCTTCATCGAGCATGATGATGGGGCGCACGGTGATGCCCGGGGTCTTCATGTCGATCAGCAGGAAGGAGATGCCCTCCTGCTTCTTGGCTTCGGGATCGGTGCGGACCAGGCAGAAGATCATGTCGGCGTGCTGGCCGAGCGTGGTCCAGGTCTTCTGGCCGTTGACAATGTAGTGCTTGCCGTCGGAGGTGAGTTCAGCGCGGGTCTTCAGCGACGCCAGGTCGGAACCCGAGCCCGGCTCGGAGTAACCCTGGCACCACCAGTCGGTGCAATCCAGGATGCGCGGCAGGTAGTAGTCCTTCTGCGCTTCGCTGCCGTACTTCATGATCACGGGCGCGACCATGGCCACGCCGAAGGGCAGCACGCCGGGCGCGCCGACGCGGGCATTTTCCTCGTCCCAGATATGGCGCTGCGTGGCGTTCCAGCCCGTGCCGCCGTACTGCACCGGCCAGTGCGGCGCGGACCAGCCGCGGCCCGCCAGCAGCTTGTGCCAGCGCACCAGGTCGTCGCGGTTGGGGCGGCGGTGGTTCAGAATCTTGCTGCTGATTTCCGCCGGCAGGTTGGCCTCCAGCCAGCCGCGCACTTCGGCGCGGAAGGCATCGTCGGACGCCGAATAGTTGAGATCCATGCCCGTCTCCAGTGATGCCGGTGTGAGACCGGCAAATTGTTCTAGCTAGCGCGTCATGCGCCGGCAAGAACACTGCCTTGGGCACAGGACGCTATTCAGTGAGCCGTCTGCTTGAGCGCATCCGGCACCACGAGCTGGAAAGTATCGATGCCTTCGTCGGCAAGCGCCTGCACTTCATCCGGCGAAGCCGTTCCGCGGATCCCGCGTTCCGGCGCTTCGTCGTAATGCATGCGCCTGGCCTCTTCGGCAAAGCGTTCGCCCACGTCCTCGGTCTGCGCCAGCACCTGCTTTACCGCCTTCAGGTAAAGCGACTGCAGTGTTGCCGGCGCCGCAGGGGCCTTCGCCCCGGCCGGCTTGCCCGCCGGCGCGGCGGCCGCTCCCGAGAGATTCAGGCGCGGCGCGCTGGGCAACCGGGTGATGGCATGGTCTTCGCAGACCGGACATTGGACGAGATTTTGCGAAATCTGCGATTGCGCGTCGTCCTCCGAAGCAAACCAGCCCTCGAAACGATGGTCTTGCGCGCAGCGCAGGTCGAGCACCTTCATGATGTTTCCAGCCCGTCGAAGGCTATAGTATCCGCGAAACGGAATTTTGTGAACGGTCGTGCTAATTTTTTTGCAGCCATGTTGGCATCCGGTGGGCCTTGCGGGGTCCGGGGGATTTTTAGGTATGGCTGCGGGCGCACGGCTAATTGGAGATTTTACGCGGTTAGGGGGTGGGGTGCTGGGGGCGGCAAACAATTGGCTCTTGACGTGGGATTGGAATGTGATGTTTGCGGTGTTGGTTTTTGGGCCCACGTGCCTCCATGCGCGGGTCTTTTGCTGCTTCTTTGGGCGGTGTTGGTTTTTGCACCCAAGGGCCATACGACATCCCCCTGCGGGGGCTGCCGGTCACTCTTCTTTGCGCGGCAAAGAA
>NZ_JBIUHC010000079.1:0-47862 GCF_044627735.1 Cupriavidus sp. CuC1
TGAAGTTAACACCGTCAGATTGTGTTTACAAGTAGCACTGCCTTATCGAGGACGCCGATTTGTGGGCAAACCTCAGCCCTGAGGGGAGAGGGAGAGACAGCCGTCGTCATGGTGCGGGGCTTTGGCCCGTTCGGCGGCTTCGGCTAATGCTTCAGGTTTGTCAGCAGTCTGAAAGCCCCGCCGAAGCAGGGCTTTGTCTTAGGCCAGGCGCTCGAGTTGCCGATCGACGTCGTCCAGCCAGGCCTGCTGCTGTCCTGAAATCGCTGCAAATTCTGCGCTGGCCAGCGGGTGCTCAGCGAGCCGTCGCCAGTAAGTGCGGGCCGACGGCAGCATCTCCTGCCAGATATCGGCCGACGGCTGCGCGGGCGGCGTGAGCGCGTCCAGGTTGTCCCGCATTGCGCCGCTGCGGTCGGGTGCCAGGCCCATGGGCAGCATGTCGTAAGCCGGCGTCAATGAAAGCGGCAGCGCGCCGTCATGCAGGAAGGCGAGATTGCCAAAATGCATATCCGTGTTGCCAATCAGACGGCCGAAGGCATATAGCCGGCCGGCATCGTGGTGCGCCTGGTCCGTAATCACATCCTGCTTGAGCAGCGCGTCGGTGATGGCCGGCCAAGCACCTCGGCCGCGTCCGACGAATTCCGCATCCAGCACAGCCAGGGACACCACGCCCCGCCGGCCGCCCTGCGCGGTGCGATCGAAGCGGGCGACCTGCAGGAAACGCTGGCCGCTGGCATCCAGCAACTCGCTCTTGGCCGCGGGCAAATCGTGATCCACCAACTGCTGCAGGGCGAGATGTTCCGCCAATAGCAGGTCTCGCCAACGCTGACTGATCGCGCTGTCCTGCGCGGCACTGAACTTGACCAGAACGTCCTGCCCATCGACCTGGATGGCGAACTTCGGCTGCTCTCCGCCGGCACTGGAGCCGACCCGCTCGCCCGCCATCGACTGGGCCGCCAGGCCCGGAAAGCGCTGAGCGCGTTCGCCGGCGGCGATGTTGTCCGGCTGGTGTGCCAGCCAGGCGTCGCGGCTCAGGTCACCCAGCAGTAGATTGCCGGTCACGTCATGCTGTCCCGCTGCCAGCGCGGCCAGCACGTGGTCGTCGCTCCAGGTCAGCAGATCATCGGGCAAACCGAGCCCAGCGGCGCGCTGGCGCACCCAGTGCCGCCCAAGAAAGCCTTGCGGGCGCATGTCCAGCAACCACCATGGCAAGCCCTCGAACCAGCGGTCGTCTTGGCCAGGCTGGCGTACGACAAAGCCCGGATGGACCGGCAACAGCTCACCCCATTGCTCAATGCGTCCTGCAACCGTCACACGGTACAGCGCCAGTTGCGCCTGCCCCGCCACGCTTCGGCGTGCCAGATAGCGCACAGCTCGGGCGTTGCCAATGCGCAGAACGCGATCGCCGGCTTCTGCGATACGGCGCGACAGCGTGGGCTGACTGATCCCTAGCCGCCCACACAGGTACCCCGCGTTAGCGGGGCCTTGGCTAAGGGCGTCCAGCAGAGCAGGGGTATGCGCAACCATGAATAGATACTGAATTGATGATGAAATATAGAAATCATTATATATCAATCAATTATGGTCGCATTCCATGGTTTGGCAGGTGATTCGTGAATAGATACTGGATAGGTGTCTAAAAAGTATCTTGTGTTTTCGACGTGCGCCGGCGGGCCAGTTGCGCAGGTTGGCGCACACGGGTGCTTACTGCGCTGGCTGGTCGCCGTCGATGCCTTGGACTGACACCTGGCCCAGCTCGGGGGGCAAAACGGATGCAGAAGACGCGGTCGCGGACGAGCGCGGTTGGCATGCATCCTAGGGCGAAGAGGCAGCTAGCGAAAAACTGTACTCCCGGGCAGCGCTGCCGTTTGTACGTACCCGGGCACACCCGCGAGACCTAATCTGGTGGCACCGCGACGATCCGGACCGACCCCATGGGCCAGGCCGGACGCCGCTCCAGTCGCTACAGGACACCACGCCATGAGCTCCCCGACGCCTGAAAAAGGCCATATCTCCTCCTATACCCACCCAGCGGCCGGCTGGGGTGCGCTGAAGTACGTTGCCATCAACCTGATCAAGGAGAAGGTTGCCGGTGGCAAGTACAAGATGCTGTTCAAGCAGAATCAGGCGGATGGCTTCGACTGTCCCGGATGTGCGTGGCCGGACCGGCAGCACGCCTCCACCTTTGAGTTCTGCGAGAACGGCGTCAAGGCCGTGGCGGCTGAGGCCACCAGCATGCGCGTCACGCCGGAATTCTTCGCGCAGCACACGGTCACATCGCTGATGGCGCAAACGGATTTCGAGCTGGAACAGCACGGACGGCTGACGCACCCCATGGTCTACGACCCACAGACCGACAAGTACCGCGCGATCGCATGGGACGAAGCCTTTGCACTGATCGGGCGCCACCTGCGGTCGCTGCCCGATCCGAATCAGGCCGCCTTCTATACCTCGGGCCGTGCCAGCAACGAGGCCGCGTTCCTCTACCAGCTGTTCGTGCGTGCCTATGGCACCAACAACTTCCCCGACTGCTCGAACATGTGCCACGAAGCCACCAGCCGTGGCTTGCCGCTGACGGTCGGCGCGGGCAAGGCCACCGTGGTGCTGGATGACTTCGAGCATGCCGACACTATCCTGCTGTTTGGCCACAACGCGGCGACCAACCATCCGCGCATGCTGGGCGAGCTACGCGAGTGCGCGCGGCGCGGTGCCACCATCGTTTCGATCAATCCGCTGCGCGAACGTGGGATGGAGCGTTTTACCAGCCCGCAGCATCCGGTGGAGATGCTGACCGGCTCCAGCACCAAGATCGCCTCGATGTTCGTGCAGCCTAAGCTGGGCGGCGACTTTGCCCTGATCAATGGCATGGCCAAGCGCCTCTCCGAACTGGACGACGAGGCGGTGAGGCACGGCCGCACGCGCCTGATCGACGTGGACTTTGTGCGCGAGCACACCATTGGCTTCGGCGACTTTGTCGAAGACCTGCGCGCGCAAAGCTGGGCGGACATCATCGCGGAGTCGGGCGTATCGCAGGAGGATATCGACGCGCTGGCCCAGGTCTACGCCAGGGGCAAGCGCGTGATCGCGTGCTGGGGCATGGGGCTGACGCAGCACAAGCATTCCGTGCCGACGGTGCAGATCTTGTCCAACCTGATGATGATGCGCGGAAACATCGGGCGCCCCGGTGCCGGGCTGCTGCCGGTGCGCGGGCATTCGAACGTGCAGGGCGACCGCACGGTGGGCATCGAGGAAAAGCCCGAGGAAGCGTTCCTGGACCGCCTGCAGGCTACATTTGGCTTCGAGCCGCCGCGCGAGCATGGGTACGACGTGGTCAACACCATCTCGGCGATGCTTGACGGCAGAGTCAAGGTCTTCATCGGCCTGGGCGGCAATTTCTCCACGGCCACGCCCGACACGCCGCGCACCTTCGAGGCACTACGGCAGTGCGACCTGACCGTGAACATCGCCACCAAGCTCAACCGCAGCCACCTGGTGCACGGCAAGGAGTCGCTGATCCTGCCCACGCTCGGCCGCACCGAGATCGACCAGCAGGACGGCGTGCCGCAGGGCGTGACCGTCGAGGACTCGGTCTGCATGGTCCATATCTCCTTTGGCATGAACGCGCCGGCGTCGCCGCACCTGCTGTCGGAGATTGCCATTGTCGCGCGCATGGCGGCCGCCACGCTTGGCTCGGACAAGATCGACTGGCTCTGGTATGCGCAGGACTATGCCCGCATCCGCGATGCCATCGAGCAGGTCCTTGATGGCTTCGAGAACTACAACGAGCGCGTCGCGGTGCCGGGGGGCTTCCACCTGACGCCTGCGTCCCGCAACCGCGTGTGGCACACGCCGTCAGGCAAGGCGCAGTTCCTGGTCAATCGCATCGACAAGGACACCCCTATCCATCGTGCCCGCGAGCAATATGGCGACCGGCTGATGGTGCTGATGACGACGCGCTCGCACGATCAGTACAACACCACGATTTATGGTCTGGACGACCGGTACCGCGGCGTCTTCGGCTTGCGCCGGGTAGTCTTCATCAATCCCGCCGACCTGGCTCTGCTTGGCCTGAAGGCGGGGCAGCATGTCGACATCACCAGTGTCTGGGACGATGGCGTGCAGCGCCACGTCGAGGACTTTGTGCTTGTCGAATACGACATTCCGCAAGGCTGCCTGGGTGCGTACTATCCCGAGACCAATCCGCTGGTGCCCCTGGAGAGCACCGGCGATGGCTGTGGCACGCCCACGTCCAAATCGGTGCCGGTGTTGCTGAGCCCCTCCAGTCGCCAGCCCGCGGCGGCGGCGTAACCGCGGCAGCAGAGCAATGAGCTTGGACAGAAAACCCGGCTCCCGGCCGGGCCAAGGGCTGGTGCGCGCCCGCCTTGAATCCTTCCTGGGCATGGCGGAACTGGCGGGCCTGGTCGTGATCGGCCTGGCAACGACGTTCACCATGGCACAGGAAGGCTGGAAGGTTGCGGGCATCGGCGCGGTCTCGATTACCGACCTGCTGCTGATGTTCCTGTACCTGGAGGTGCTGGCGATGGTAGTGCGCTACCTGAAGCTCGGCCAGCTGCCGGTGCGCTTCCCCTTGTATATCGCGATGGTTTCGCTGGCGCGCGACCTGATCCTGCGCTTTAACGAGTCCACCGAGTTCCACATGCTGGCCTTGTGTGCCGGCGTTGTCATGCTGGCCTGCGGCGTGCTGATCCTGCGTTACGGGCAGTACCGCTTTCCCAGCACCGACGACGGGGAAAGCGGCGCCGGGGAGTAAAGGGCGGTGCGCGCAGGCATCTGTGGATGTCGCGGATTGGCGCAACTGTATCCCTCGTGCGCCGCGGCCCCTGCTTACCATCATTCCCAACAGTATCCGACAACGCCCCCTGGCGCTCGACGCGTGCCGGGGTGGCATCAATCTTCGCGAGGTTCCCATGGATTGCACCGAACCGGTTGAACTGGTTGAACACTCAGGCTATGAAGCGCGCAGCATCGTACGGCACAAGGACCGCGCGGCGCAGCCGGCCACCGACAACGTGGCGGAAGAACTACCGGTGGCCCTGGTGTACAACGGCATCTCGCACGCCGTGATGATGGCCACGCCGCTGGACCTGGAGGCGTTCGCGGTCGGCTTTTCGCTGACCGAGGGCATCGTCAGCCGCAACGCGCAGATCCACGACCTGGAAGCGCGCGTGCACCGGCACAGCGCCGAAGTGCGGCTGCAGATCAGCGAGCACGCCTTCGCCGCGATGAAGGCGCGCCGGCGCTCGCTGGCGGGCCGCACCGGCTGCGGTGTCTGCGGCATCGAGAGCATCGAGCTGCTCGACCTGCTGCCCGCGCGCATCCCGGAGCCGGCAAAGCGGCTGGCGCCGTCGCGCGAGGTGATCGAGCGCGCCGTCGAGGCGCTGCCGTCGCACCAGCGGCTGATGCGGGCCACCGGTGGCGTCCACGCCGCGGCCTGGTGCAACGAGCGCGGCGAGATCCTGCATGTATTCGAGGATGTCGGCCGGCACAACGGCCTGGACAAGTTGATCGGCCACCTGGCGATGCAGCGCGTGGCGATGGATGACGGCTTCGTGTTCCTGTCCAGCCGCGCCAGCTATGAACTGGTGCGCAAGGCGGCGCGCATGAATATCCAGATGCTGGCCACGATCTCGGCGCCGACCTCGCTGGCAATCCGGATCGCCGAGCAGGCCGGCCTGCGTCTGCTCAGTTTCTGCCGCAAGGACGGATACGTCGACTATACCGGCGCAACACCGGGCGGCGGCAACGATGCGCACACCACGTGCGCTCCGGCGGGAGGCGCGGCATGCTGAGCTTTGACGAGGCGCAGGCCGTCTTCGCAATGTGCGCGGAGCCGGTGCCGGAAACCGAAACCGTGTGGCTGGGGCTGCTGACCGGCCGCGTGCTGGCGCGCGACCTGGCCGCGGTCATCGACACGCCGGCGGCGGACCGCAGCGCCATGGATGGCTACGCGGTCCGCAGCGAAGACTGTCGCGGCGACGCCTGCTTGCCGCTGCAGCAGGTTGTCTACGCCGGCATGCGAGCGCAGCCGCTGCTGCCTGGCCATGCCATCCGCATCTACACCGGTGGCGTGATCCCGCCTGGCGCCGATGCCGTCGTCGCGCTCGAGGATGCCTTGGAGAGCTATCGTGGCGTCACCTGCGCCAGGGCGCCCGTGGCGGGCCAGCACATCCGGCGCAAGGGCGAGGATGCGCGCCGCGCAGACCTGCTGTTGCCGGCCGGCACGCTGCTGCAGGCCGGCCATATTGCCGCACTGGCCTCACAGGGCCTGGCGCAGGTGCCGGTCCGCCGCCTGGTCGAGGTCGCGATCCTGACTTCGGGCGACGAGGTGGCGGCGCACGACGAACCACGCGACGTGTACCAGGTGCATGATGTCAACGGCCCGATGCTCGAATCCCTCGTGCAGGAAATGGGCGCCGTGGTCTGTTGCCACCGCCATGTGCAGGACGACGAGCGCGCCCTCCATGACATGCTGCGCGAACTGGCGTCCGACGCCGACCTGGTGCTGGTCGCCGGCGGGGCCTCGGTCGGCCAGCGCGACCTGGCAGTCGCGGCGCTGGCCTCGGCGGGCGGCGAGCTGCTCTGCCGGGGCGTCAACATGAAGCCCGGCAAGCCGGTGACGGTGGGGCGCCTGCGCGGCAAGCCCGTGGTGTGCCTGCCCGGCAACCCGGCGGCGGCCTATGCGACCTTTGCACTGCTGGTGACACCGCTGCTGCGCCGGCTGCAGGGTCGGGCTGAGCTGTTCCCGCCGGTGAGCCTGGTCCGAGCGGCGCTGGCTGGCGCGCGCACGCAATCGTGCGACGCGTTCTGGCGCGTGGGCGAGGTCAGCAACCCGGGCGGCCGGGAAGGCATCGTCCAGGTCAATGCCCAGCAGGGTGCTGCTTCCGTGTCGGCGCTAGGCCAGGCCAGCGGCTTTGTGCGTGTGGGGCCGCAAAGTGCAGGGCAACTCCATAATGTGCCGCTGCCGTACTATGATCTCCATCGTTGGCTCAGTTGACGGCAAGCCGGCGAAGGGCAGCCGGCGCAACGGCAGCCCCGGGGCAGGGAACGATCCGGCCGGGCCGGAGTGGAATGGCTGGCGAGGGGAGCGCGGCGTGAAACTATATGAAAAGCTGGCTGCGGATATCGAGGCATTGGTGCTGCAGGGTGTCTTGCTGCCCGGCGAGCGGATTCCCTCGGTGCGGCAGGCAAGCCAGCACCACCGCATGAGCATCACCACGGTGATCCGCGCCTATGTCACGCTGGAAAGCCGCGGCATTATCGAAAGCCGGCCACAGTCCGGGTACTTTGTGCGCGCCCGGCCTGGCGAGCCGGCGATCGAGCTGCGGCCGTCGCGGCCCAGTGCCAAGCCTTCCGCGGTGGACGTCAGCGCGCTGGTGCTCTCCACACTGCGCTCGATCCGCTCGGACAAGGCCGTGCCGCTCGGCTCGCCTTATCCCGACGCCGCGCTGTTTCCCTGGCAGCGCATCAGCCAGTACGCCAACAACATCGCGCGGCGCTACGCCAAGTGGACCATGCTGGACGACCTGCCGCCGGGCAGCCCGGAGCTGATCCGGCAGATCTCGCGCCGCTATCTCGAGAACGGCTACGCCATCGACCCGAACGAGGTGATCGTAACCATCGGCGCCACCGAGGCCATCAACCTCTGCCTGCAGGCGGTGGCCAAGCCGGGCGATACGATCGCGGTGGAGTCGCCGACGTTCTATGCGATGCTCCATGCCATCGAACGGCTGGGGATGCGCGCCATCGAGGTGGCGACCGATCCGGTGGAGGGGATCGATATCGGCGCGCTTGAGCGGCTGATCGACGAAAAGGGAGTGGCCGCCTGCATGGTGATGCCCAACTTCCAGAATCCGCTCGGCTTCCAGATGCCCGATGAAAAGAAGCGTAGCCTGGTGGCGATGCTGACTGCCAAGGATATCCCCGTCATCGAGAACGACGTCTACGGCGAGCTCTACTATGGCAAGTCCCATCCCAGTTCGCTGAAGGCCTATGACACGGCCGGCATCGTCCTGCATTGCGCCTCCTTCTCCAAGACGCTGACCAACGCCTTTCGCATCGGCTGGGCGTTGCCGGGCCGCTACCGGGACGTGGTGGAGCGGCTCAAGTTCCTCAACACGCTGACCACGCCGGCCATCCCGCAGCTGGCGATCGCGGAGTTCCTGAAGAACGATGGCTACGACTCCCACCTGAGGCGGGTGCGCAAGGCCTATGCGCAGCAGGCCAGCATCATGGCCGCCGCCGTGCGCAGGTTTTTCCCCGAGGGCACCACCACGTCGCGGCCAGCGGGGGGCTATGTGCTGTGGGTACAGCTGCCGGAGGGCATCGACGCCATGGAGATGTACCACGCGGCGCTGGAGCGCCGCATCACCGTTGCACCGGGGCATATGTTCGCGCCCGGGGCCACTTACCGCAACTGCATCCGGCTGAACTACAGCGCGCAATGGTCGCCCGGCATCGAGTCCGCCGTGCAGACGCTGGGCAAGATCGCTCAACACCTGCTTGCGCGCAACCGCCAGTCGGGCGAGGACAACCACGACCATGCAAGACGCTGATATCGATCCCGCCATCCTGGCAGTCCTCGTGGTCCTGTGCCAAGCCAGGCGCGAGGGCGGCGCCAGCCCTTGGTCGCTCGCCAAGATCGCCAAGCGGGCAGCGCTGCCGATGAGCGTGCTGCGGCGCGGGCTGACGCAACTGCAGTCCGCCGGACTGGCCGACGTCGCGATCGACGAGGAAGGCCGCGGACACGCGAGCCTGACGCAAGCCGGCGCGGCGCTTGCCGCGCAGGTTTTCCCGGATCCGGCCTGAGACCAGCGCCCCGCGGCTCAGCCGCCCACCAGCGACATGCGCACCGTCGGGTACTGCCGCTTGCCGCTGGCCAGCCTGCCCGCGCGCAGCTCGGAATAGCGGTCTGCGCGCGCCTGCCACGCTTGCCGTACCGCATCCGCCACGGCTTGTACCGGGCGAGCGGCAGACAGGTGCCGGCGCAGATCGACCGAGCTCGTAGCGAACAGGCACAGGTGGAGCCGGCCGTCGACCGAAACGCGCGCGCGGGTGCAATCGCCGCAGAAGGGGTGCGACACGCTGGAGATGAAGCCCAGCTTCAGGCTGCCGTCCGCCAGCGCATGATTGCTGGACGTCTCGCCGTCCCGCCTTGCCACTGGTACCAGCGCATGCGCGCGCTCGACGATGCCGCGGATCTCGTCGGAGGCGACGACGCGGGACCGGGACCACGCGCTGGGGCCTTCCACGTCCATGTATTCGATGAAGCGCAGCGTGACGCCGCTGCCGCGGAAGTACTCGACGAGCGGCAGCACCTGTGCGTCATTGGTGCCGCGCTCGACCACGCAATTGACCTTGACCGGCGCCAGGCCCGCGGCGCATGCCGCCTCGATCCCCTCCAGCACGCGGCCGACCGGGAAATCGACGTCGTTCATGGCGCGGAAGATCTGGTCGTCCAGGCTGTCCAGGCTGACCGTGACCCGGCCGAGGCCCGCGTCCCGCAGCGAGCGGGCCTTGCGGGCAAGCAGGCTGCCATTGGTGGTCATTGCCACTTCCACCTGCCCGCCGTCGACGGTCCGCATGGCGGCTATGCCCTCGACCAGCGACTCGATGCCCTTGCGCAGCAGCGGCTCGCCGCCGGTCAGGCGCACCTTCTCCACGCCAAGGCTGACAAAGGCCCGCACGATCCGGAGCAGTTCCACATCAGACAGGCGTTGCTCGGGGGACAGGAACGGATAGTCGCGCCCGAAGCGCGCCTTGGGCATGCAGTAGGTGCAGCGGAAGTTGCATTGATCGATCACGGACAACCGCAGGTCCCGCAGTGGGCGGCCCAACTGGTCCCGGCAGGCGCCCGATGCCTGGGCCGGTACAAGTGCCTCAAGGCTGACGGCGGCGGAACCTGGTTGCACAAGCGCTGGTTGCATGGCGAATCTCCCTGGAGCAATGGCGTGGGGCATGGCGCGGCAGCGGGGCGGCCGGTGTGGCGCCTGGCTGCCTTGCCATGCCGCCAATACTAGGGATGGATGGCTGCCCGGCAGGCGTACAAATCGCCGGGACAGGTAGCAGAACAGTTGGGTGGGGCGCCGCAGCGGGTGCCCCCTGAAGCGCCAGTTGACGCAGGGAATGCGGCATGGCTTCAGTGGGAGAGCCCGGCCGCGCGCATCACCAGCCGCATCAGGCAGGCAAAGGCGAAGACCGTGCCGACGCCCGCCAGCCAGAGCGCCAGCAGCCACCCAAGCCGGGCCCTGAGCCGTGGTTGGGTGATCCTGGCCATCAGTGGTACCCCTCTCCACGCCGGACCTTGCCGCGGAACACGTAGTAGGACCAGGACGTGTAGGCCAGGATGATCGGCACGATGAACAGGGTGCCGACCAGCGCGAAGCCCTGGCTTTGCGGCGCGGACGACGCATCCCAGATCGAAACCGACGGCGGGATGATGTTGGGCCACACGCTGATGGCAAGCCCGGTATAGCCCATGAAGATCATCAGCAGCGCGTACAGGAACGGCGACACGTTCGGGCGTCCGCGCAGGGCCCGGTAGATGCCGGCGGCCGAAGCCAGCACCAGCAGCGGCACGGGCAGGAAGAAGAAGAGATCGGGCAGCGAGAACCAGCGTTGCGCGATGCCCGGATGGGTCAGCGGCGTCCACACGCTCACCGCCGCGATCATCGCCAGCATCACGCCCGTCAGCACGTTGGCCACGCGCAGCATGGTCCATTGCAGCCGCCCCTCGGTCTTCATGATGAGCCAGGTGACGCCAAGGAAGGCGTAGGTGATCACCACGCCCACGCCCGTGAAGATCGGGAACGGCGCCAGCCAGTCGAGAGCGCCGCCGGCGTAGGTGGTGCCTTTCATGGCAATGCCGTCGATATAGGCGCCCAGCATCACGCCCTGGAAGAAGGCGGCGACCACCGAGCCCCACGAGAAGGCCTTGTCCCAGTAGGGGCGGCTGCGGTCGCTCGCCTTGAAGCGGAACTCGAAGGCCACGCCGCGGAAGATCAGGCCGAGCAGCATCAGCATCAGCGGCAGGTAGAACGCGCTGAGCAGGACCGAGTAGGCCAGCGGGAAGGCGCAGAGCAGCGCTGCCCCGCCGAGCACCAGCCAGGTCTCGTTGCCGTCCCAGACCGGCGCAACGGTATTCATCATGACGTCGCGGTCATAGCGGTCGCCGACGAAGGGGAAAAGGATGCCGATGCCGAGGTCGAAGCCGTCCATGATGACGTACATCATCACGCCGAAGAAGATCAGGCCGGCCCAGATAACGGGAAGATTGATGCCCATGGTGATCACCTGTTCAGGATTTGCGCTGGCCGTGCGGGGCCATGGCGTTGGATGCGGGGGCCGTGGTGATGGCGGCAGGAACGGCGCCGACACTGCCCGGCCCGTAGGGCGGGGGCTCTTCGTGCGCGTCGGCGGTGGGGCCGGCGCTCGCCAGCTTGAGCATGTAGCGGATGCCCACGCCGAAGACGATGAAATAGACCACCACGAACAGGGCCAGCGACAGCGCGACCGGTGCCGCCTCGTGTGCGGAAACGGCATCACGGGTGCGCAGCAGGCCGTAGACGACCCAGGGCTGGCGGCCGAGCTCGGTGGTCATCCAGCCGGCAAGCAGCGCGATCAGGCCGGTGGGGCCCATCAGGACGGCAAGCCGCAGGAAGGCCCGGGACCGGTACACGGCGCCATTGCGGCGCAGCACCCATCCCAGCACGCCGAACAGGATCATCAGCACGCCCAGGCCAACCATCGTACGGAAGGTGAAGAACAGCACGGTGGCATTGGGGCGGTCCTCTTTGCGGAAGTCCTTCAGGCCGCGGATCTGGCCGTCGAGGCTGTGCGTGAGGATCAGGCTGCCCAGGCGCGGGATCTCGATGGCGTAGCGTGTTTCCTCGCGTTCCATATCCGGGATGCCGAAAACGATCAACGGGAACCCGCCCTTGTCGTCCTTGGCGGCGGTGTTCCAGTGCCCCTCGAGCGCCGCGATCTTGGCGGGCTGGTGCTCGATCGTGTTCAGGCCGTGGGCGTCACCCACCACCGCTTGCAGCGGCGCTGTGACCAGCACCATCCACAGGGCCATCGACAGCATCTTCCTGGCAGCGGGTACTGCCCGGCCGTGCAGCAGCTGCCAGGCCGAGGACGCCGCCACGAACAGTGCCGTGGACAGCAGCGCGGCGATGACCATGTGCGTGAGGCGGTAGGGGAACGAGGGGTTGAAGATCACGGCAAGCCAGTCGGTCGGCACCACCTTGCCGGCGACGATGGCGTAGCCCGCTGGCGTATGCATCCAGCTATTGGAAGCGATGATCCAGGTGGAAGAAATGATGGTGCCGAGCGCCACCATCACCGTGGCGAAGAAGTGCAGCCCAGGCCCGACGCGGTTCCAGCCGTACAGCATGACGCCGAGGAAACCCGCTTCCAGGAAGAAGGCGGTCAGCACCTCGTAGGTCAGCAGCGGGCCCGTAATGCCCCCGGCAAACTGCGAGAAGAATGACCAGTTGGTGCCGAACTCATAGGCCATGACCAGGCCGGAAACGACCCCCATGCCGAAGTTCAGGGCGAAGATCTTGACCCAGAACTGGTACAGGGTCCTGTACACAGGGTCCTGGGTCCGCAGCCAGTGCGCTTCCAGGAAGGCCAGGAAACATGCCAGCCCGATCGTGATGGCAGGAAAGAGGATGTGAAACGAAACCGTGAATCCGAACTGGATTCGAGCGAGTTCCAGCGCTGTGAGTCCGTGCATCGATGTGCTCTCCGTGGGGTTGCCGCCGGCAGACGGCGTGTCGCGCGACACTAGGGACAAGCGTAGGGACTACAGCCCGCCCGCAAAGGTTACAGTTCTGGCCGAACCGCTAAAGCTCAGTTTGCGCAAGCCGGAAGAAGCGCTTGCCAGGCGCCTTGCAGCCATACAGATGGCGCTATTGCGCAGGATCACAGTCATGGCCAGACGCGCAAGGCCATCGCCAGGACCTGGATCAGCAGGAGCAGTCACAGCTGCAGAGATCGAACTGTTCTGTTGATGGGAGGGCTTCTCTGTACTCCGGTTGGCGCGTCGTTGTTTTCTACCATTCTCATAACGGCTGGCAGCCGGGCGCCACATCTTCGTGCTTCGGGTGACGTCAGCGCGCGAGTAGTCCAGCCGCCGGGGCGCTGCTTTCGCATTGTTCGCGCGATATCTGCGTCGGAGATGCGGCAGCGCTTAGAGGCAAGAAACCCAGTGATCAAGTTCGCTATGAATAATCTGTGGCTCAAGAATCCGTCCCTCGCGTATGCAGACTGGCAAGGACGCGAATCCGCGGGCACAGATCAACGCCGCTTTGCTCAACAGTCGATCGTCCAGCATCGCGCGATGCTTGACCGTTTTCAGCGCCATCTGGTCGCCCATGGTGTGACGCTGGAAGACTTCGATCGCGACCATATCGAAGCCTTCTGGCGCGATCCGGAGGCGGCCACCTACACGTCTGCCACAAGGATGCGCTACCTGCAATTGCTCGACCGTTTGTGTCGTCACCTTGTAGAGATCGGTGTGCGGGAGACCAACCCTGCCGCCGATCCGGCGCGCGATGGCAGCTGGTCCTCCGACGGGGCCGCTCCACTCTTCTTGCCAGAGGAAGTGGACGCGCGGCTGCAGGACTTTGTGCAGCCGCTTGAAGGCGACGATGTCTCACGGCTTCGCATGCGAGCCATCCTGGCCTTGTTTCTAGGTGCTGGCGTCACGGCGGCAGAAGGCCGAGGCGCGACCATTCCTGACCTTCACACCTCGTGCCCCTCATCATTTCTCTCTGTCCCAGAGGGTCGCGCGAAGGTCGCCCGGTCCGTTCAGCTGGAGCCCTTCGCCGTCCCGGCCTTGGATGCGTGGAAGGTACGGCGGGCTACACTCCCCATTGCTGGTGACCTGCTTTTTGCCCTACGGCCCTCCGGCACACCAATCACTGACATGAGTCTCGGAAATATCGTGCGCGATGCATTCGAGGCGATCGACTATAGGGCGGCTGATATGAGCCCGCGGATTCTGCGAAATACCTATTGTCGGCGCGCGCTCCTTGCCGGGGTACCACGCGACCGCGTGTCAGAGCGGCTTGGGCTGACCAGCAATCACACGTGCGACCGAATGCTCGCCACCATACCCGGGCCCGCTGATCGTCGGCTCAGTGCTTAGTCAAGCTTCCGTGCAAATCAACGCCGGGGCGTACTGAATCACGCCCCCAGTTCCTGAAACGCGTGGCCATTGGCCTCTAGCCCCTTCAAGATCTCGGGTGGCACCTCGGTCTGCCAGACATTGCCGTCGAGCACCCACTGATCTGGGTCGGCGAGGTCGGGGAGTCCTGCTCCCTTACGCACATAGAGCCCCAGTGTTGGCCTCTTCGGATTGATGTAGAAGTCGAATTCCTGCATTTGCGACATCTCCCGCGAAAGTGGAGTTTCCAGCTGTCTGTAGTACGGCTCACGGTCAATTTTCGCCAAACCTGTTCATGCCTTTTCCGCCCAAGTGGCTGAAGGAAAGTTTGCCAGCTTTGCGGAGAAGACAGCGTGCATTCTTTAAGAAATTGTTGTACGTCGATCATGTTACGGAAATGCTGGTAAACGCTATGGATAATGAAATTTATATACCGATTGGGTTGTCGTTAATTTATATACTGCCCGGAATTATTGTATTTATATACTGAGCTACGTCCTATTTTTTTCTTCATTTGTAACCTCTACTTTCCCGGAGTGGAAACCGAGTGTATCGTTACGTATAGTCAATCATGTGGCTGAGATTAATCGACCTTTTACTCCGGTATATCCGGAATAATTTGTGGAGAGAACATGGCTAATCGACGCGAAGTGCCAGGTATCCGGAAGTACGATGGTCCCGCAGGAGGCTGGGGGGCGCTTAAAGCTACAGCCACGGCTATTCGCCTGCAGATGGATACCACCAAGGCCCCGATCACACTGCTTCGGACCAATCAGCCGGATGGGTTTGACTGTCCGGGGTGCGCGTGGCCTGACAAGGAACACCTGTCCACATTCCAGTTCTGCGAGAACGGCGCAAAGGCGGTGACCTGGGAGGCAACTACCAAGCGGGTTCGCCCCGATTTCTTTGCGAGCCACACAGTGTCGTCGCTGTTGAATCGAACCGACTACGAACTCGAAGACCTGGGCCGCCTCACGCATCCTCTCGTCTACGATCGCGCTACCGACACGTTCCGCGCGGTGGAATGGGAAGCAGCCTTCGCCCGTATCGGCGAAGTGCTCCGCGGGCTGTCGCCCGACGAGGCCGAGTTCTATACCTCGGGGAGGGCCTCGAACGAGGCCGCATACCTCTATCAGTTGTTCGCAAGAGAGTATGGAACGAACAACTTCCCCGATTGTTCAAACATGTGCCACGAACCGACGAGCGTTGGCCTGCCTCGATCGATCGGCATCGGCAAGGGCACCGTCTCATTGGAGGATTTCGATCAATGTGAACTCATCATCTCGATCGGACACAATCCCGGTACGAATCACCCACGGATGATGGGAACCTTGCACGAGGCATCAAGGCGCAAGGTTCCCATTATCGTATTCAACCCGCTTCGCGAGCGAGCGCTTGAGCGTTTTGCGGACCCCCAGAACATGCTTGAAATGGCGACTTACGGTTCCACGAGAATCGCATCGTCCTATTTCCAGGTTAAGGCCGGAGGGGATGCGGCTGCCATCAAAGGCGTAATGAAAGCGTTGATGGACCTGGAGGCCAGGCAGGGCGGTGTCCTCGACTACGAGTTCATCGCTACGCATACCGAAGGATTTGACGCGCTTGCTGATGATCTCGAGGCCACGGAATGGCCGGATATCGAGAAGGCCAGCGGACTTGGCCGCGCGGATCTTGAACTGGTCGCGGCTGCCTATGCAAAGTCGAATGCCACGATCATCAGCTACGGGATGGGTGTCACGCAGCACAATGAAGGCACCGCGAATGTCCGTCTGCTGTGCGATCTGCTGATGTTGCGCGGCAACCTTGGAAAACCTGGCGCCGGCATTTGTCCATTGCGAGGTCACTCAAATGTGCAGGGCAATCGGACGGTTGGCATTACTGAGAAGCCGTCGAGTCGCTTTCTCGCAAAAATCGAGGAAGTATTCGGGTTCAAGCCGCCCGACCAGCATGGGCATGACGCTGTCAGGGCGATGCAAGCGATGATTGCAGGCACGGCCAAGGCATTGATATGCCTGGGCGGGAACTTTGCGGTCGCGCTGCCTGATCCTGATCAATGCTTCACCGCCATGGACAGGCTCGACCTGAGTGTCCACATCGGGACCAAACTCAATCGCACGCATCTGCTAGTGGCAAAGGAGACCTATTTGCTGCCCTGCCTGGGTCGCACCGAACTTGACGTGCAGGAGACCGGGCCTCAATCGGTGACGGTAGAGGATTCGATGTCGATGGTTCACGCCTCAGCCGGGAAGCTCACGCCCGCGTCCGAGTTCCTGAGATCCGAGCCAGCTATCGTGGCGGGCATTGCCACCGCCACCTTGCCGAACAGCAGGGTGTCATGGCTTGAATTGACCGCAGACTATGACGGGATCCGCGATCTGATCGAGAAGACTGTGCCGGGATTCGAGAATTTCAATGAGCGCGTTCGAGTTCCGGGAGGATTTCGCATGCCGCTTCCGCCCACTGAGCGAAAATGGGAAACGCCATCAGGAAAAGCCATGTTCTTCGTGTTCAAAGGGCTGCACGAAGACAAGGAAGTCCAGGCCGACGATGTGTTGCGCCTCGTGACAATCCGCAGCCACGATCAATACAACACGACCATCTATGCAATGGATGACCGGTATCGGGGCGTGTTCGGTCGGCGTGATGTGTTGTTCATGAACGAAGCGGATCTGGCCGCGCGTGGCCTGGAGCATGGGGATCTGGTCGATATCGAGACGATTACATCGGGCAGGTTGCTTCGGGTTGAAAAAATTACCGCAATCGAGCATGACATCTCTGCCGGCTCGGTCGCGGCTTACTATCCCGAAGCGAACAAACTGGTGCCGCTCGACTACATCGATGAAGATAGTGGCACACCGTCCTACAAGTCAGTTCCGGTGCGTGTGGTGCGCTCGGAAGTGACGTGATTTGCGGCGAGCACCAAGCTACTTGGCAGGAGGTCACACGATTAAACCTGCTTATCCACGGGCAGGGTGTTGCACGTCTCCTCACTTCTTGAGTACGTGTGTCATTTCGATGTCGCCGAGTGGAGTCGGCAGCAGAGAAGCGAATCGGCCTGGGGGAGCCAGATCCTCATGCCCCCATGGGGAGGTGCCGCGGCTAGATCGCGGCGCCTCCCGCGTCAATTGCGCGCGTGGTGGCATCCTGCCACACCTCACTATGGAGATGAATCCATCATGTCGACACTTTGTGAAATCTGCAATGCACGCCCAGCCGTTGCGCGGGTCGCGGTTGTGCAGAACGGTCAGCGCAAAACGATGTCAATCTGCGACTATGACTATCGCCAGCTGCTGCGTCACCAGAGCATGATCAATCCGTTCGACTCGCTATTGGGTGGTGGCTTGTCTCGTTTCTTCGATGGTTTGGGGGGCGTGATGGATCATGAGGCCGAGGATTCGGGGCTGGCTGCAGAGGTGCCGCGTGAATCCGTGGATGTCACCGATGCGTTCAGCGAGCAGACTCTTGAACTCCTGCAGCGCGCGGCAGAGAAAGCCCACGAACTGCGTCGCAATGAGCTTGATACAGAGCATCTGCTGTACGTGCTTGCCGATACTGACGTCGGGACCGCGTTGCTCAAGGAGTTGAAGCTCTCGCCGCAGGACATCATGGGGTACATCGACAAGCATGCGCAAACGGGCCCTGCCGAGCCGGATGCACCGATTGATAGAATGACGATTTCTCCGCGCCTGAAGAAAGCCTTTCTCTACGCGTTTCAGGCGTCGCGTGATCTGGGACATTCGTACGTTGGCCCGGAGCATCTGCTCATCGGCCTTGCCGCCGTCCCGGACAGCATCGCGGGGACTCTGCTGAAGAAGTACGGCGTGACGCCCGAGGCGCTGCGCCAGAAGGTGGTGAAACTCGTCGGCAAGGGCGCGGAGGACGGCCGAGTCGATACGCCGACGGGCACCCCGACGCTCGACAAGTTCGGCCGCGACCTTACGGCAATGGCGCGGCAGGGCAAGCTCGACCCGGTGCTCGGTCGCGCGCAGGAAATCGAGAGCACGATCGAAGTCCTTGCCCGGCGCAAGAAGAATAATCCGGTGCTGATCGGCGAGCCGGGGGTTGGGAAAACTGCGATTGTCGAAGGCCTCGCGCAGCGCATCGTCAATGGCGACGTGCCAGAGGTGCTGCGCGACAAGCGCCTCGTCGAGGTAAACATCAACGCCATGGTTGCGGGCGCGAAGTATCGGGGCGAATTCGAGGAGCGTGCGAAGCAGTTGATAGACGAGGTGAGCGCGAAGAACGCCGAGCTGATCCTGTTTATCGACGAATTGCACACAATCGTGGGTGCGGGGCAGGGCGGCGGCGAAGGCGGCCTTGACATCGCGAACGTGCTGAAGCCCGCGCTTGCGCGCGGCGAACTGAGCCTGATCGGCGCAACGACGCTCAACGAATACCAGAAATACATCGAGAAGGACGCCGCGCTTGAGCGACGTTTCCAGCCGGTGCTCGTGCCGGAGCCAACTGTTGAGCAGACCATCATCATCCTGCGCGGCCTGCGCGACAAGCTTGAGGCACACCACCAGGTCACGTTTGCCGACGATGCCTTTGTCGCCGCCGCCGAGCTTTCAGACCGCTACATTACGTCGCGCTTTCTGCCAGACAAGGCCATCGATCTGATCGACCAGGCGGCTGCGCGTGTGCGCATCGGCTCGACATCGCGGCCAGCCGATATCCAGGAACTCGAAGCGGAAATCGCACAGCTCAAGCGCGAGCAAGACTATGCGTCGTCGCGCAAGCGCTACGATGAGGCGAAAGACTTTGAAGAACGCATCAAGGAGAAGCAAACGCGGCTCGACGACCTGACCGAGGCTTGGCAGCGCAAGACAGGCTCGCAGACGCTTGAGGTAACGGTCGCGGCAATCGCAGAGGTGGTATCTCGCCTTACGGGCATTCCGGTTGCTGACCTCACTCAGGAAGAGCGTCAGAAACTCCTGAAGATGGAAGCCAAGTTGCGCGAACGCGTAGTGGGCCAGGAGGAAGCCGTAGTCGCAGTCAGCGACGCCGTGCGTTTGTCACGCGCGGGGCTTGGTCAAGCACACCGGCCGATTGCAACGTTCCTCTTCCTGGGGCCCACCGGCGTCGGCAAGACCGAACTGGCAAAGGCGCTGGCGGAAACGGTGTTCGGCGATGAACAGGCGATCATCCGTATTGACATGTCCGAGTACATGGAGCGGCATGCGGTTGCACGGCTCATTGGCGCGCCCCCAGGATATGTGGGTTACGACGAAGGGGGGCAACTGACCGAGCGTGTCCGGCGACGTCCCTACAGCGTGATTCTGCTCGACGAGATCGAGAAGGCACACCCCGACGTGAACAACGTGCTGCTGCAGGTGTTTGACGACGGTCGCCTGACCGACGGAAAGGGGCGTGTCGTGGATTTCAGCAACACGATTCTCATTGCCACCAGCAACCTTGGCGCAGCGATCATCATGGAGAACCTCGAGCGCCCTGAGGATTCGCGCATCACCGACAGGGCGTTGCGCGACGAACTCATGAAGGTTCTCAAGGGCCACTTCCGTCCTGAGTTCCTGAACCGCATCGACGATATCATCGTGTTCCATGCGCTTTCGCGAGAGAACATCCGCTCGATCGTGCAGATTCAGCTCGAAAGGGTGGTGCGGACCGCCGCAGCACAGGACATCACGGTGACGCTCAGCGCTTCACTCATCGATCATCTGGTCGAGGCAGGCTATCAGCCGGAGTTCGGTGCACGCGAACTGAAGCGCCAGATTCGTCAGAAGGTCGAAACGAGGCTCGTGAAGGAGATTCTCGGCGACGGCCTGAAATCGGGTGATAGTGTCGAGCTGGGCTTTGACAAGGATAAGGGTGAGGTGATACTGAATAAGGCCGCGGTGGCTCGGAAAGCCAAGGTGAATAAGCCAGGCACGACGAGCGCTCAATCCACGGCAGGAAATAGCCCGGAGCCTTCAGGTAACCCCGATTCTTGTGTTTCCGCGCCGCCTCCGCCTCCTTGACTAATGGTGAGTGTGGGTACGATCGAGGCGGGCGCCCCAGGCTGAATACGCCGGGCGCGTGCCCCCCAGCGATGCCAGCGGCAAGTGTGACGTGGACTGATTTCATCAGGAATTTGGCTGTCCACGTGGGTATTATTTAAAAATCAAGAAAATATTATGATCGTGCGGCCAAAGAAGAATTGGTTCAGCATGCTGTTCGTGTGGAACGGCTCCGTATTGCTGTCAATCATTCCGCAGCTACTTTTCCTGGCTGTTGTGAGCGGCTTTGCGGTCCTCACCCAAGGACGTATCCTGGGCGAAAAGATTCCGCTGAATACCGCCCCTTTCACACTCTTCGGAGTGGCGCTAACGATCTTTCTTGCGTTCAGGAACAATGCCAGCTATGAGCGCTACAAGGAAGCGCGGCATCTTTGGGGCAGCGTACTCATCGCCTCGCGCTCGCTCACGTCGCAGGTATTGTGCTACATCCATGATGACCGTGCGGATCGTGTGCAGCTTGTCAATGGTCTTATTGCGTTTGTCTATGCACTGAAGCACCAGCTTCGTAAAACGGATCCGATGCAGGATTTGAATCGACTTCTGGGCCGGGAAGCAGCGGAAAGATTGCGTTCAAAACATTATCAGCCGATCGCGATTCTCAATGATATTCGCTGCAAGCTTGGTCGACTTCAATTGAGTGAGCGGACTTTTGACACGAAGCTATGGATGTTCGACGCCCGGATAAACGATCTGGAAAAAACAGTTGGAGGGTGCGAGAGAATCGCATCCACTCCAATTCCATTCTCCTATGGCGTCCTGCTTCATCGCACGGTATATGCATATTGCATAATGCTCCCGTTTGGCCTTGTCGACTCGACGGAACTGTTTACTCCAATAATCAGCGTTTTCGTCGCCTACACGTTAATTGCGTTGGAGGCGATAGCCGAAGAAGTGTCGGAGCCATTTAGTATGGCTCCAAACGCGCTCGCGCTCGACGCAATCACGAGAAATATCGAGCGATCGCTACTTGAGCTTTGTAATCGTGAAATTCCGGAAGAAAAGGTACCCGATTCGTTGTATCAGCTAACCTAGGGTCGAGTTGCGCCGTCTGCGTATCCGAGTGGGTTCCCAGCGAAGTCACGATCGCGCACGCCCTCATGGTTCGGTCGAGTCGGCTGTCCATTGGGCATGCGAGCGGGGCGGAGACATGAGCTGGCTCGGCGACGCCTTCGCCGGCGCATACCGGGCGTAACGGCGCCTCGCAGGTTGCCTCATGCAACCAACGTGCGGGGCCTGTCGAATGCCGTTGGCCGGGTGAAGCCAATGACGAATTCGCCGCCTTCGAAATGTCCCTTGAAAAGTCCCGGGAATTTGCTAGATGTGATTCTGTCAAGAGTGGATCGATAGGGAAAGGAGGGCGTCATGGTCAGTCGCGTCGAGGCGGTTCTGGACAAGTATGGCCTCCAGTCTGGCGCCATGGAGCAGGCGATCTACCTCAAGGTTTGCGTAACTGACGTGCGCGGCCTGGGCGTGTCGGGTCTTGGGATCAAGAGCTTTAGGGCGATCGACCTCGGAGCGTTCCGGAACGTCGAGCACACCGAGGTCACCGGTACGGGCCAATTCGAAATCGTCGAGGTCGATCACGTGACGCCACCGTCGGGAACCGACCCCTTCGCGGTAGAGGCCTGCAAAGGCTATTACATCCTTCGTGTCGCGAAACCGGCGAGCGGTTGGCGTCCGCACATGACGCTCGGGCTCACGGTCCAAATACTCCGGGACCTACGACTGACCCCTGGCTTCGGAGGGCCGACGAATGGTCCGCACGGTGAGGCCGCCTACGACTACTGCCATACATTGGTGCAAATTGATCTGCTGTAGTGCTCGGGCGGCGATGATATGGGCAGGTCACGGACGCCGATGGCGTGGCGTTCGACAACGCGGGGTTGTTGCCTGTTATTTGTCGCGGCCGAGCCTGCTTGGAGGGTCTTCGCGATACCGCAGCACACCTTGAACCGGTCCAGTTCATGCATCGGCATGGTCACCTTCCCGGGCTTCGGCATGGCTGGACTCCGATCCAGGCGGATAGAGCGCCAGCATGCTCGCGTTGGCCCTGACTCACCCTCTTACTCATGCTGCGCCGCGGCGGGAGCCTCAATCAGGCAACAAAGGAGTAACAAGGGAGTCACCGTGGCCGCTTCCACTCGTACACTGAGCCAGATTCCGTCAGGCATATGGATGTTGGGCTTCGTCAGCCTCTTGATGGACATCTCGTCGGAGATCATTCACAGTTTGCTGCCGGTCTTCATGGTGACGACACTTGGCGCCAGCGCCTTCTACGTTGGACTCATCGAGGGTGTCGCGGAGGCAACCGCGCTAATGGTCAAGGTGTTTTCCGGCACCTTGAGCGACTACCTGGGCAAGCGTAAGGGACTCGCCGTCGCCGGATACGCGCTCGGGGCACTGTCCAAGCCCCTGTTTGCGCTGGCCCCCGGGGTGGGGACCGTGCTGGCGGCGCGTCTCACGGACCGGATCGGGAAGGGCATGCGTGGGGCGCCCCGCGACGCGCTGGTGGCCGACATCGCGCCGCCCCATCTCCGGGGTGCCGCGTTTGGGCTGCGGCAATCGCTGGACACCGTGGGAGCACTTCTGGGGCCCGTGATCGCCATCGGCCTGATGTATCTCTGGGCAAACGACTTCCGTGCCGTCTTCTGGGTCGCGGTTATCCCTGGCATCCTCTCGGTATTGCTGCTCATGATTGGCGTGCGGGAGCCGGAGCCCCAGGGCGGCGTCAAGCGCACCAACCCCATCAAATGGGCGAACCTGACTCGGCTGGGACGGCCATATTGGCAAGTGGTCGCAATCGGTGCCGTCTTTACGCTAGCGCGCTTCAGCGAGGCCTTCCTGGTGCTTCGTGCCCAGCAGGTCGGCTTGCCGCTCTATCTGGCACCGGTGGTCCTGGTGGCGATGAACCTCGTCTATGCGCTGTCAGCGTATCCGTTCGGGAAGCTGTCCGATGGTCTGCGTCATACGACGCTGCTGACCTGGGGATTGGTCGTGCTGGTGCTCGCCGATCTTGTGCTCGCGCTCGGCACCCATTGGGCGGTCACCCTGGCGGGTGTGGCGCTATGGGGCCTGCACATGGGCATGACACAAGGCCTGCTTGCCACGATGGTGGCGGACACCGCGCCCAACGACCTGCGTGGAACGGCGTACGGCCTTTTCAATCTGGCAAGCGGGCTGGCCCTGCTCGTCGCCAGCGTGCTGGCAGGCCTGCTGTGGGACCGGCTGGGCGCAGCCTTCACGTTCTATGCGGGCGCGGCTTTCTGTGTCGCCACCATCGCGCTAATCCTTCTCGTCGCGCAACCGACGGCTGCAAATGACTTGACCGACTCTCCAGAACTTCGCCATTGGCGCCGAAAATCGCCAGCGCTTGCATGGCTTGGGCCAAAGCCGCTTCCGATTCGCTAGCCGCCTCCCCTGCGACCTTCGACAGTGGACCGGCGTACCGCAAGAAGCCTTCCGCTCGGAAGTCCTCAAGCGCGGCTGCTAGGCCCGCTGCCCCCTTTCCCGCAGGCCCGCGCCGATGCGCCGGATCTCGGCCTCTCCCCGCGCAAGAGCCGCCGGGCTCGTGTGCACGGAGTAGTAGCCTGTCACCAGTTCGTAGGGATGCTTGACGGCCGAGCCCAGGACAAACGCGGTCTCGCCGCGGGCGACGAGGCCGATCGCGCCTTCGGATTCTTCGAACACCGCGAGTTCGACGGTACCGATGGGGCCACCGCTGTCGCCCGCGTCGAGCCGACCGGCGTCCACCGCGACCCAACCCACCGTATGGCCAACCGGCGGCTGGTAAATCCAGCGCTCGCCGTCTTGCAGGCGCACCGCCAGATAGTTGATTGGCGCCGGTGCCGGGATGGCACTTTGGGCCGCACCGTAGCGGCCGAGCAGGACGCGCGCCGGTCCCTCTTGCGGCACCTGTGACGGCGCAAGGTAGAGACTATGGGCCGGGGCATTTTCCTCCGCGGCCGGTAAGGCCACCCAGAGCTGGAAGCCATGCACGTGCGTCACCCCGGGCGCAAGCGCCCCGGTGTGCCAGACACCGCCGCCAGCCCGCATCCATTCGACGCCGCCGGCGGGCAACACACCGTATTGGCCAGTCGAGTCTTCATACAGCGTGTCGCCTTCGGTCAAGTAGGTCAGCGTGGCGATCCCCGAGTGGGGATGCATGCCGAAGGCCTGGCCGGCCCTCGCCTGCAAACTGAAGCGATCGAGGAACACGAACGGCTTGAGACGCTGGCCCAGGTCGCCCGGACTCATAAGCCGCGTGATCGGTCCGTGCGTGTTGCCGTGCGTGCGATGGACAATGGCGCGCGGCCTGCCGGCGAGAGCGTTCATGCGGCCTCTCTTGCAGTCTTGAGCGCCTTGGCCCACCAGGCGATGTCGTCGAGCAGTCCGTCGGCTGCCTGCGCCAGGTGGGGGAAGTCTTCGAAACGCTTGCCCTGCTGCCAGATGCCGAGGAACTCGACCATGCCGATATGCACGGCGTTGCGCACCGGTGCCATCTGCATTTCAATCGCCACCAGGCGCATCTGCTCCACGGCCCGCGCCGCCCCTACGCCGCCGTAGCCCACGAAGCCGATCGGCTTGCGGCCGAATTCCTGGTAGGCGTAGTCGAATGCGTTCTTGAGCACCGCGCTGGGGCCATGGTTGTATTCGGGCGTGACTACGATCAGGCCATCCAGCGTTGCCAGTTTGTCGGCCCAGCGCAGCGCCGCCTCGTTCTTCACCGGCGCCCATGCTGGCGACATTGGCTCGTCGAAGAAGGGCAGGGGATGATCGCGCAGGTCGATCAGCTCCACGTCGAGATTGGAGCGCTGGCGGGCGATCTCGTGGATCCAGCGTGCGGGCTTATCGCCGAAACGGCCTTCGCGGGTGGAGCCGACGATGATGCCGATGCGGAGTTGATGTGATGTCATGGCTACTCCTGGAAGAGGGGCGGGGTGACGATGGGAAGGTGTAAGCGGTCGACCTACCGACCGTTGGTCAGATTATGGAAGTGCCTGCATTGCTTGAGTAGATGGCACAATAGGAGTGCACTCATCCATTTTTAGAAGGAATTGCCTGCCATGGTTGACCTGAACGACATCGCGCTGTTTGTGCAGGTGGTGCGCTACGGCAGCTTTGCCGAGGCCGCGCGGCGGCTGGGATTGCCTGCCAACACCGTGAGCCGGCGCGTCCAGCAACTCGAAGCCCAACTCGACACACGGCTGATGCAACGGTCCACGCGCAAGCTCACGTTGACCAATGCGGGCCAGGTCTTCCACGAGCGCTGCGCAGGCGCGGTCGACGGGCTGGTCGAAGCCAGCCAGGCGCTGGCGTCAGGCGGCCAGGAACCCAGTGGGCCGGTGCGCGTAGCGGCGCCAGCCGATTTCTTCGAGTTCTTCCCGATGGCATGGATCGCCGAGTTTTTGGCCGTGTATCCGCAGGTCCGGCTCGATTTCGTGCTAAGCGACGCCAAGGCCGACCTGATTGCCGAGCAGATAGACATCGCATTTCGCGGTGGCCAGTTGCCGGACTCGGGCTATATCGGCCGCCAGCTCCTGGGCGAGCGCAGCGACGGGCTGGTGGCCAGCCCGGCCTACCTTGCCGCGCGCGGCGCGCCTGGCTCGCTGCAAGACCTGGCAAACCACGACTGCGTGACCGCCGGGCACGTCAGCGGCCACGCCAGCTGGCGCCTCGTCGGCCCCGATGGGACCGAAGAGGAAGTGCAGGTCAGCGGCCGCTTTAGCGGCAACACCGCACAGGCACTGCGCAAAGCCGCGCTGGCCGGACTCGGCATCGCACTCTTGCCGCCGTCGATGGCCACGCTCGATGTGCAGGCCGGTCTGCTGGTGCCAGTGCTACCGGCGTACCAGCAGACCAGCCATGGCCTCAGCGTCCTGTACCCGAGCCGGCGGCACCTGCCGACCGCGGTATCGGCGTTTATCGAGTGGATGAAGGAAAAGCTGGAGGCGTTGGAAACCCTCGAGCCTACGCCATCAAACTCGGACATTTGAGCCTGGCTGGAACCGGGCATTCTGATTTGGCCTTTACATTTGGCCTCTACACATGGCTTGTCCAGGCTGTTTTTAGGTGTCGATGGGCAGGCTAAATAGCAATGTCAGTGCGGATCGACCAGGCCAATTCGCAGGGGGTCTCGCCGCGCGCCTCCTTTGATGATTGTGCCTCTTTGTGCAGTTGCAGGTCTGGGTAAAGCGCTGATACATTGGTAGGTGCTGGATAGCGTCATGAATCAAAGCCGAAGCGCCCGGATTTTGCGTGGGATTTTGTGGCTGCTGGCAACGCCCTGTTGCCTGGTGGTGATTGGCGTGCTGGTCGTTCTGCTGGCTGCCGTGCTGGAATACTCAAGACTCCCCGCGCTTGACGATTTGACGGACTACCGTCCTGCGCTGCCGCTTCGGGTATTCACTGCGCAAGGCACGCTCATTGGTGAGTTTGGCAAGGAGCGGCGCGTGGTCGTCGCGTTTTCCGACGTCCCGCAATCGCTTCGAGCCGCAATTGTCGCCGCGGAGGATGATCGCTTTTATCAGCACCACGGGATCGACTACCCGAGCATTGTCCGTGCCGCGCTCGCCGACCTGTCGAGCTGGGAAAAACGGCAGGGCGCGAGCACGTTGACGATGCAACTGGCGCGCAGCGTCTACCTGTCACCCGAGAAGAGCTTCGAACGGAAGTTTGCCGAGGCGCTCCTGGCGGTCAAGATCGAACGGACCTTGAGCAAGGAGCAGATTCTCGAGAGATACGTCAATCAGATCTATCTCGGGGAAGGCGCATACGGATTCGCCGCTGCGGCCGATGTCTACTTCGGTATGCCCCTGAATCAGTTGAGTGTTGCGCAGGCGGCGCTGCTGGCCGGCCTGACCAAAGCGCCTTCACGTGACAATCCCGTGGTCAACTTTGCAGCAGCGATCGCCCGTCAGCGCTATGTACTTGGCCGGATGCTCGCGTTGGGCGTTCTTGCGCCGGACCAGTTCCAGCAGGCCATTGCGGAGCCGATCCATCTCCGGGAGGCGCGCGCGCGATATCGCGTGAACGCCGCGTACGTTGCAGAGGACGTGCGCCGGATCATGGTGCAGCAGTATGGCGACGCAGCCTACCAGATCGGGCTCAACGTCTATACGACGCTACATGACGCGGATCAGGCGCGCGCGTACCAGGCGGTCGCGCGTGGGTTGGTGGCCTACGATATGCGGCATGGCTATCGCGGTCCGGAGCGCAACCTTGACCTGCCGCGTGATCCCGTACAGGTCAAGGCAGTGGTGATGCAGGCATTGAGCGGGCTACCATCCTTGGGCGGACTGGTGCCGGCAGTAGTGCTGAGCGTGCACAGTGGTGCGGCAAGCGTGATGTTCGCCGACGGTAGCACAGGGCGATTTTCCATCGGGCCCATGGGACGAGCCACGCTCGGCAAGGGTCGCGCAATGCCGCTGGCTGCGCGGTTGCAGATCGGATCGCTGGTTCGACTTGAGCGCCTGGACAATGGGACATGGCGGCTTGCCGAGATTCCACAGGCGCAAGCTGCGCTGGTGTCTATCGACCCGGCCACTGGAGCTATCACGGCATTGCAGGGCGGCTTCGATTTCAGGCTCGAATCCTACGATCACGTGACGCAGGCGCGGCGACAACCCGGGTCCAGTTTCAAACCTTTTATCTATTCTGCCGCGCTGGAAAAAGGGTTGATGCCAGCGACCATGGTCGACGACAGTCCATTTGTCGTGCCTCCATCCGGGCCGGGACAGAAGGCCTGGGCGCCGGTTGATTATGAGCGGAATTACCTCGGTCCGATCTCGATTCGATACGCGCTCGCCGAGTCGCGCAATGTCGTGGCAGCGAGGGTGATCGAACAGATTGGTGTGCCATACGCGAGGCAATACGTGACCCGCTTCGGCTTTCCGCTCAGTGAGATCCCTCCGTATCCGTCGATGGTGCTTGGCGTGGGATCCTTCACGCCGCTGCAAATGGCCGTCGCGTATGCGACGTTTGCTAACGGAGGCTACCTGATCCGCCCGTACTTGATCGACCGCATGACCGATTCAAGCGGCAATGTCCTGTTTCAGGCTCACCCGCTGACTGCCGCCGACGGCGCGCCGCGGGTGATCGATGCCAGGAACGCGTTCATGATGACCAGCATGCTTCATGACGTCGTCGAGTATGGCACGGGGGCGGCGGCCAAACAGCTGGGGCGTGGCGATCTGGCGGGTAAGACCGGCACCACCGATGACTTTATTGACGCGTGGTTCGACGGGTATTCGTCCGACCGACTGACGATCACATGGATCGGCTTCGACCAGCCTCGGTCGCTGGGAAAGGGCGAGGTGGGCGCCCGCGCAGCGCTGCCGATCTGGATGGATTTCATGAAAGCGGCACTGGAGAACAGCCCTGAACGTCAGCTAACCGCCCCTGACGGGGTCGTGACGGTGCGGATCAATCCGGCAACCGGGTTACAGGTGCCGGAAACGGACCTGTCGGGGCGGCTTGATTACTTCTTCGAAGAAAATGTCCCGCCGATGGAGCCGACCGCCATCGAAAATGGCGAGGCTCAACCGGAAGGTGCGCCGGCGGAGCAGTAAGTGCCAGAAAACGTAGTCAGCCAGGCATGCGCTCATGGCACCATGGGAGCCGGGGCCTTGGCCCCCGGAACGCGCAGGTTCATTCTTCGACCTCAGGGCATTTCCGTTTCGATGACTCGCCGCGGCCGGCCCTTGTTGATTTGCACGGGGCGGCCCGCACGTGCATCTGGCGGCGACCCCTTGCCTGCCTCATGCCGCCCAGGCATCCTCGCTGCGGGCGGCGTCGGCGGTCCCGCACGCTGCATGTAGCGCAGACGCGAGGATCATGGCATAGGCGTTGCGCGCCGGCGGCCGGCAGGGGCGCGGGCGATAGACGGCCTGGCCCTTGGCGATGGGGAGGCCGCTGAGGGCGCACACCCCATCCTCGCGCGCCGATACCGCAGTCCAGATCTGGTCGCCGTAGCGGCAATGGGTGGGATCGCGCCAGCTGATCACCGCCAACGTGGAACTGGGCCGCTCCACCACGCTGACGATGGCGGTGTGCCGGCGGTCTTGCGGTTCTTCCTCATCGGGCCAGGCGCCATCGGCGCACAGCTGGAAGGCTTGGCGCGCGTGGAGCAGCCCGATGGTGCTGCCCCACGGGTCGGGGCGGTCCGCCCGTGCGTGTGGTGTGGATGATGTGGCGGGATTCGGGTGCGCTGGCATGGTCAGCTCCGGATGATGGAAACGTGCGGGGTCGTGGGCAGAGTCACGGTCGGGGGCTCAGCTCAGCCGGCCTTTGCAGCCTTGCCGGTCTTGACTCGCCGCGCCGGGGCGCGCAGCGCCATTGGCGTTCCTGCAACAGGCTTTCGTTCTTGCTCATGGCGGCTCCGCTGGAAGGGGAGGCGCGCGGGGGGGGGCAGCCGGACCCTGTCGCGCGGATGAGGGCTGGCGTGCGGACGCCGGCCGTGAAGACATCTTATGACGCGCCCCACGCCGCACGCAGTTGTCCATCCGTGCAGTCGCGGTACTGCATTGAGATGGCAGAGCTATACGAACGTAGGAGGCGCCCGCTGCAGATGGGAAGAAGGCCGTTGCCTGCGAGGGCCGTCTCCGTTTCTTTGGGGAGAATCAATCGTCAAAATATTTGAATAATGCATCCATGAATTGATTGGCTCACACGTGGGTTGCTCTCGTATAGTTCAGTCCATGGACGACACGGACACAAAAAACCCTGCCCCATGAAGTTCAACCAATTTCAATGAGAGAGCGCAGATCATGTCCAATCCGAAACTCGAAGTGCTGACCCCGCAAAACAGCCAGCTGATCTTCATCGACCACCAGCCGCAGATGGCCTTCGGCGTGCAGTCGATGGACCGCCAGGCGATGAAGAACAACGTGGTGGGCCTGGCCAAGGCCGCCCGGATCTTCGGCATCCCGACCACCATCACCACGGTCGAGTCGGACTCCTTCTCGGGCTATACCTACCCCGAGTTGCTTGACATGTTCCCCGACCAGTCGACGCTGGAACGCACCTCGATGAACTCGTGGGACGACCAGAAGGTGCGCGACGCGCTGGCCGCCAACGGCCGCAAGAAGATCATCGTGGCCGGTCTGTGGACCGAGGTCTGCAACACCACCTTCGCGCTGTCCGCGATGCACGACAGCGACTACGAGATCTACATGGTGGCCGATGCCTCCGGCGGCACCAGCAAGGAAGCGCACGACTACGCCATGCAGCGCATGGTGCAGGCGGGCGTGGTGCCGGTGACCTGGCAGCAAGTGCTGCTCGAATGGCAGCGCGACTGGGCCCACCGCGACACCTACGACGCGGTGATGAAACTGGTCAAGGAACACTCGGGCGCCTACGGCATGGGCGTGGACTACGCCTACACCATGGTGCACAAGGCCGCGCAGCGCACCGCCACGCCCCACGCGTCGCTCGCGCCGGTGCCGGCGCGCTGAGCCGCGTTGCCGACCCGGCTAGGCAGGCTGCACCACGCCCATGATGCGCCTGCCCAGCGCGATGCCCCACTGGGCCAGGCGCTTGTCCGCGGCCCACTGGCTTCGATCCCATAGCGCGAGCGCGTCGTCAATGCGGTTCCCGGTGGCCTGCAGCGCGCGCGCCAGGGCCACGGCATTGGCTGCCGCCTTGCCCGCGCCTGCGCCGGTATGCGGACGCGCCACGAAGGCGGCGTCGCCGAGCAGCACGGCGCGGCCGAAGCGCATGCGCGGCGCCGCGTAGTCCTGGATCAGTTGCAGGAAGGGATCAGGGGTCGATGCGACCAGTGCCGCGAACACGGGCGCGAGGCTGTCCGCCGCGTCATGCCGCAGCGCCCGGGCATCGGCGTCCTTGACCGCCCCCGGGGGCAGCGAATGCGTGTGCTGGCGGCCATGGCGGTCCAGCAGCACCGCCGCCAGCGGTCCTCCGGCGGGCAGCGCGCGGTACCAGACCCAGTTCAGGCGCCGTTCGTTGCGCAGGACCGACCCGTCCTCGCCGGGAATCAGGTAAGTCAGCATCTGGTGTCCCGGGCCGTCCTGGAAGGCAAAGGCATCGACCAGCAGCGACTTGGCCTGCGTGCCCAGCGCAGCCTCGGGCAGCACGCCGCGCCAGGCGACATAGCCGGCATAGGCGGGCGCATCGCCGGGCAGCAACGCCTGCCGCACCGTGGACAACGGTCCGTCGGCGCCGATCAGCAGATCCGCGCGCTCGGTGCGGCCGGAGGCAAAGCGGGCCGTCATATGATCGGCCTCGTGGGCCAGTGCGACCAGTTCCTCGCCGGCATGGATCATGCCCCGATCGAGCGCGCCTTTCATCAGGGCATAGAGTCCGTTCCAGGCGATCTGTGTCTGCGGCATGTAGATGCGGCGAACCACACCCTCGCGGTCCAGGAAGATGCGGTCCTTCGACGGCACGCCGAACTCTGGCGGGTGCGCGACCCCGGCGAAGTCCAGCGCGTCGAGCACGCCAGGCTGCAGCACGAGCCCGCCGCCGCGGCTGTCGAGTTGCTGCGGCGAGCGCTCGAAGACATCGACATTCCAGCCGATGGCGCGCAGGCAGATGGCGGTAAAGAGCCCGCCGAGCGAGCCGCCGATCACGATGGCGCGGTAAGGTCTGGACGTGGGCATGGTGGGCATGATGGTCATGGCGTTGAGGTTCAGGGGCCGGGCACCGGTTAGCGCCCGGGACATGGCACGCTGCGCGCTACGGCGCGATTTCCCTGCGCAGCCGCTCGCCGCCCAGCGGCATGTCGCGCAGGCGCTTGGCCGTAGCATCGAACAGGGCATTGCCGATGGCGCCCGCGGTGGGCCCCATCGCCGCTTCGGCAACGCCCAGGAACGGCGTGCCCGGGCGGTCGATCAGGTGCACGTTGATGGTGGTGGGCACGGCGGAGAAGCGCATGATCGGATAGGCGCTCCAATCGAAGCTGCCGATGCCGCCGGTGTCAAAGCGCAGCTGCTCGTACAGCGTCCAGCTCGCGGCCTGCAGGATGCCGCCCTCGATCTGGTTGCGAACGCCATCCGGATTGACGATCTGCCCGCAATCGACGGCCACCTCCGCATGCTCGAGACGCACCAGGCCCGTGTCGCGCACCACCGAGATCTCCAGCGCGATCGCCATATAGCCCATCAGGTTCTTGTACCTGGCGAACGCGAAGCCGACGCCGCGGCCGGGCTTGCGGCCGCGCCGGGGCCAGCCGAACCTGGCGGCGGCAAGCTGGATCACGTCGCGCGCACGCGGGTCTTCCAGATGCCGCAGCCGGAAGGCGACGGGGTCGGTGTTGGCCACGGCGGCCAGTTCGTCCATGAAGCTCTCGATCGAGAATACGTTCATGTGCGCGCCCAGCGAGCGCATCGCCGAGGTGCGCAGCGGCATGGTCGGCGAGAAGTGGTTGACGATGCGCGAGGCCGGGAGCTTGTAGAGTGGAATCGCGTTGCGGTCGCCGCCGCCCTCGGGCTGCAGCATCGGGACCGAGGGCGCGGGAACGAAGGGCCTGGCCAGCTGCGTGGCGGGCAGCAGCCGGCCCGCGTTGACCACGCGCTCGTTATGCGAGCTGCTCCACAGCGCGTAGTCCCAGTCGACGATATGGCCACTGGCATCGAGCGAGGCCTTGACCTCGGTGACCATGGCCGGCGTGAAGTGGTCCCACAGGTTCTCCTGGTCGCGCATCCATTGCACGCGCACCGGCTGCCCGGGCAGGGCGCGGGCCAGATAGGCGGCGTGCGCAGCGGCGTCGTCGGCGCCGTTGTGCCCGTAGCAGCCCGAGCCTTCCACGTGGATGCAGCGCAGCTTGTCCTTGGGCATCGACAGCATCTCGGCCAGGCCGTCGCGCAGCGGGTAGACGCCTTGGGAGTGGGTCCATACGGTCAGCACACCGTCCTGCATCTGCGCGACGGCGCACGAGGGGTCGATCGATCCGTGCATCAGGTAATCCTTGGAGTAGGTGGCGGTCAGCGTCCTGGCGCCTGCCGGCACAGCGCCCCCGGTATTGGCGATCTCGATGCGCTGCGTGGAGATCTGCTTGAGCTGCGCGATCACGTCGGCGGGGCGGGGCAGCGCGCGCCCCTTGCCCCAGCGGCAGGCGGCGCCGAGCGCGCGCTGTGCCCGCACCGCCTGCCATTCCCCCCTTGCCACCACGGCGAGCAGGTTGCCGTCGCGCACGACGGCGATCACGCCGGGCATGGACTTGACCGCGGTCTCGTCGACCGACAGCAGGGCGGCGTCATAGGCAGGCGGCAGCACCACGCGCGCATGCACCATGCCCGGCATGGCCAGGTCCTGGACATAGCTCGGCTTGCCGGTGACCTTGCCGGGAATGTCCGGCCGAGGCATCGGCGTGCCGATCACGGAGAACGACTTCGGGTCGCGCAGCGGCGAGGCGGGCGTCGCCGCGCGGTGCAGGTTCACCGCGGGCAGCAGTTCGCCGAACGAGAGCGAGCGCCCGTCGGGGGCGGTGATGCGTGCGTTGCCGACCGACAGCGACGCCGCATCGACACGCAACTGCCGCGCGGCCGCTTCTGTCAGCAGCCCGCGCACCTGGGCCGCTGCGTTGAGCAGGGCGCTGCCGCTGTCGGCCATGGTGTGGCTGCCGGCGGTCAGCCCTTCGTCCGGCGAACGGCCGGTATCGGCGCTCAGGAAGGTGATCAGCGCGGGCGCCATCTGCAGTTCTTCGGCCGCCACCTGCAGCAGCGCGGTGCGCACACCGGTGCCCAGCTCGACCTTGCCGGTGTACACCGTGACCTGGTTGTCGGGTGCGATCCTGATCCAGGCGTCGAGATAGGGGTTGGTCTTCAGGCTGCCCGCCAGCGCCTGGTACTGCCGCGCGACCTGCACGGCCGCGCCCTCGTCGGCCAGCACCATCTGCGCGATGGCCTTGCGGCCCGGCAGCAGCGTGAAGCCCACCACCAGCGAGCCCGAGACCAGGAAGGCGCGGCGGCCCGGGTCGATGTGGTCGTCATGGCCGCTCATCGCGCCCCCTCCTTGTTGCCCTCGGCCTTGACCCCGCCCGGGCGCACGGCGCCGGGCGTGCCGGCCACGGCGCGGATGGCCGCCAGGATGCGCATATGGGTGCCGCACCGGCACAGGTTGGGTTCCATGTGCGCGCGCAGCTCGGCCTCGGTGGGATGCGCGTTGACCTCCAGCAGGGCCTGCGCGCGCATGATCATGCCGGCGATGCAGTAGCCGCACTGCGCCGCCTGGTGGTCGATGAACGCCTTCTGCAAGGGACCCGGGCTGTCGGCGGTGCCCAGGCTCTCGATGGTGCGCACCGGCCGGGTGCCGATCGATGCCACCGGCATCAGGCACGAAAACACCAGGCGGTCGCCGACGATGACGGTGCAGGCGCCGCACTGGCCCAGGCCGCAGCCGAACTTGGCGCCGTGCAGGTGCAGTTCGTCGCGCAGGGCGTAGAGCAGCGGCATGGACGGATCGATGTCCAGCTGGTGGCTCGCGCCGTTGACGGTGAGCTTGATCATCTCGCTTCGTCCCCTTTCCTGAGGTTAGCCATGGTGTCCTGCACGCCGGTCCATGGCGGCTGCCGGGAGTAGGTGGCGCGCAGGTAGGCCGCCAGGTCGGCAAGCTGCTGGTCGTCGAAGGCCTGCGCGAACGCAGGCATGTAGTGAATGGCGTCCTCGCCGTTCCACGCCACGCCCTGCAGCATCATCTGGATGGCGTTGCGCGGCGTGCTCGCGTTGACCGCGGAACTGGTGGCGAGGCTGGGGCGGGCACCCACGCTCTGCATCGGCGAACCGGTGCCGTGGCAGGTGGCGCACGCCCCGGTGAAGAGCGTCGCGCCGCGCGCGATGGCGGACTGGTCGGCCACGGCCGCCGAGACCGGTACCACGGCGGGCGCGGGTGCCGGCTTCTGCAGCGACATCAGGTAGGTCGCAATGGCATCGACGTCCGCCTCCGGCACCGTGGCCAGTTCGAGCGTGACTGGCAGCATCGGCCCGGCTGCCGCGCCATGCGCCGCGGACATGCCGGTGCGCAGGTAAGTAGCTAGCTGCGCCTTGGTCCAGGGCACAGGCCCTCCCGCCAGGCGATTCAGCGGCGGCGCTTCCCAGTTGTCCACCACGCCGCCGTCGAAGGCGTGGCCCGGCTTCTCGCCGCCGATCGGGTTGAGCGGCGATGAACGGGCGGCCGAAGGCGATGATGTCGGCGCGGCCGCTGGCGAGCGCGTGCTCGGCGGTGTCGCGGCCATAGCCGCCCGCCAGCATCAGCACGCCGTGGTAGGCCGCGCGCAGTTGCTGGATGATCGCGTCCCAGCGGGGATCGGCGTGCTCCTCCTTGACGGTGCCGACCATGGCCGGCTCGACCAGGTGCAGGTACGCCAGGCCCCGGGTATCGAGCTGGCGCACGATGTAGCCGAAGGTCTCTTCGGGCGATGCATCTCCCATGCCCATGAAGCGCCCCATGGGCGTCAGCCGCACGGCAACGCGCGCGGGCCCGACCTCCGCCGCGATCGCGTCCACCACCTCCAGCAGCAGCCGTGCCCTGTTCTCGATGCTGCCGCCGTAGGCGTCGTCGCGCTGGTTGCTGTTGGAGTTGATGAACTGGTCGAGCAGGTAGCCGTTGCCGGCGTGGATCTCCACGCCGTCCATGCCGGCGGCCATGGCGTTGCGGGCGGCGTGCCGGTAGTCGGACACGATGTCGTGGATGCCGTCGAGGGTCAGCGCCTGCGGCACCGGCACGTCGCCCCAGGCGCCGTTGCCATGCGCGTCGATAATGAAGGTCTTGCCGGGGACCGGCAGGGCGCTGGGCGCCACTGGCAGCGCGCCGCCGGGCTGGAACACGGGGTGCGAAACGCGGCCGACGTGCCACAGCTGCATGAAGATGATGCCGCCCTGGGCGTGCACGGCGTCGCTGACGGCCTGCCATCCCTGGATTTGCGCCGCGCTATGGATGCCCGGTGTCCAGGCGTAGCCCTGGCCCTGCTGCGAGATCTGCGTGGCTTCGGTGACGATCAGCGCCGCGCCGGCACGCTGCCGGTAGTACTCGACATTCATGTCGGTGGGCACGTTGCCGGGCTGGCCGGCGCGCGAGCGCGTCAGCGGCGCCATGGCAACGCGATGCGGCAGGGTATGGTTGCCGAGGCGAATGGAGGTGAAGAGATGGTGGGTCACGGTGGTTCTCCGTCAGGTGCGATGGGTCGGTCGGCGGCAGCAGGCTTGACCTCGCGCCGCGCTGGCTGTCTCGGAAGAGATGACCTGAAGGTTAGTCGCCAACCCATCGCCGGAGAATCGGGCCGCCGCGCAACGTTGCGTTGCGCTGGCGGCAAGGGGGAAGGGGGAAGGGGGAGTCAGCTGCCCGCTTCGTTCCGGCCGGTCGGGCCGGGAATCCGCGAGAGAAAGTCGAGGAAGGCGGCGATGCGCCGCGAGCCGCGCTGGTTGGGCAGGTAGAGCGCGGTGATTGCCGAGCTGGCGCGGTTGGGGTTGACGGTCCAGTCTTCCAGGAGGGCGGTCAGCCGCCCGCCCTGGATATCGTCGTCGACCAGCCAGTCGGGCAGCAGTGCGATGCCGCCGTCGGCCAGCGCCAGTTCGCGCAGCACTTCGGCGTTGTTGCTCTTGAAGGTGCCCGGAACGGGCACCTGGATCTCCTCGGTGCCGCGCAGCAAGGTCCACACCTGCTGGCCCGCGCCGTAAGTGAAGCGCAGGCACGCGTGCCCGGCCAGCTCCGCAGGTGCGGTGGGGATGCCGTACTGCTGCAGATAGCCCGGGCTCGCCACCAACCTGCGCCGGAACGTGCCGATCTGACGCGCCACCACCTCGTCGAGCGTCGCGGCGCTGCCCAGGCGGATGGATAGATCGATGCGTTCGCCGAGCAGGTCGACAATCTCGTCGGTCAGCGTTACCTCCAGTTCCAGCTTCGGATACTGCGCGATCAGGCTGCCGAGGAACGGCGCGATGCAGCGGCGCCCGAACGCCACTGGCAGCGACACGCGAAGCTGGCCCACAGGTGTATCGCCGCGGTCGGCGATAAGCGCATCGGCTTCCGCCACCGCGTCGAGGATCTTGCGCGCCCGCTGGTAATAGGCAGCGCCGGCTTCGGACACCGTCACCTGCCGCGTCGACCGGTTCAGCAGCACGGTGCCCAGCGCCTCCTCCAGGCTGTCCATCATGCGGGTCACCGATGACGTGGCCAGGTTGACCCGGCGCGCGGCGGAGGAGAACCCCTTGGCGTCGACCGTCTCGACGAACAGCTTCAATGCCAGCAGCTTGTCCATAGGTAAGACTCCAGCGGTAAGGGGTGTCCCTGCAGGGGCTCAGTTGCCAGGCTTGTCGGGCGCGCGCAGGGAACGCATGACAGCAGGCGCGCCGTGGAGAAACATGTCCACCTTGCGGCGGATCACGGCGCCGATGTCCGCGGGCACCTTGAGGCCATAGACCCATTTGCGCACGCCGAGATAGAAGATGGCCGCGTGCAGGCCCCAGATCATCTCGACCTCGGCGTCCAGCTCGGCCGCATTGCGCGGCTCTGGGATGCCGTACGCGGCGCGCACCTCGGCCAGCACGGGCAGGAAGACCTTGCTGCGCAGCTTGTTGAGGTACTTGTTGTTGATGCCTTCCCGCGTGAGGCCGGCAAAGATGAAGACCCGGATCCATTCCTCGCGCAGGATCACGGAGGCATAGTCGAGGTAGAACGCATACAGACGTTCGGTCAGCGGCGTGGCGCGATCGGCGATCTGGCGTTCCCAGTCGGGCCGCCATTGGAACACTTCGCTGTAGACCCGATCGATCAGCGCCTCCTTGCTGGAGAAGTAGCGGTACAGCAAGGGCTGGGTGACGCCAATCTGCTTGGCGAGATCGCGCGTGCTGCCGGAGAATCCGTTGCGCGTGAAGTGTTCGATGGCCTTCTGCACGATCTGCTGCTCCCGTTCTTCGGGGAGCAGCCGTTTTGCGGTCTTGGCCGGGGCAGCGGGCTCCGGCGGCGTTGCGTCTCGTTTCATTCGATCACCTGTGACAGGCACGTCCCTTGCGGGGCGCTTGCGGCATTGTACCAATCGGGTGATAAATTGCGAGACGCGGCCGGGCTGCCGGCAGTGCGGCCGGCAGCACAGGGCACGGGACCTACCGTGGCTTGACCAGCCCGAGCTCGCAATCGACCAGCTGATTGTTGAAGGCGCCGCGTTCACGCGCACCGCGCGCAGACCGATCGGTGACCGAGAACACGTAGATGCCGGCAAAGGCCACCAGCATGGAGAACAGCGCCGGATATTCGTAGGGGTAGATGGCGCTCGCATGGCCGAGCACCTGCACCCACACTGTCGGGCTCAGCACCGTCAGCACCACCGCGGTCAGCAGCCCGAGAGAGCCGCCCACCACGGCGCCCCGCGTGGTCAGTCCGCGCCAGTAGATCGACAGCAGCAGCACCGGGAAGTTCGAGCTGGCGGCGATCGAAAAGGTCAGGCTGACGATAAAGGCAATGGTCTGCTTCTCGAACAGGATGCCTAGCAGGATGGACAGCACGCCGAGCACCAGTGTGGTCATCCGGGAGACACGCATCTCCTCCTTGTCGGTGGCGCTGACCTGGCGCAGGACCTTGGCATAGAGGTCGTGCGAGATGGCGGAGGAGCCGGCCAGCGTCAGCCCCGCCACCACGGCCAGGATGGTCGAGAACGCCACAGCGCAGATGAAGCCGAGGAAGAGGTTTCCGCCGACGGCATGGGCCAGGTGCACGGCCACCATGTTGACGCCGCCGATCACTGCGCCGGAAGGCGTGTGGTAGGCCGGCTCGCTGGCCACCAGCGCGATGGTGCCGAAGCCGATGATGATGATCAGCGCGTAGCCGAGGCCGACGATGCCGGTGGCATACAGGATGCTCTTGCGTGCCGCCTTGACGTCGCCGACGGTGAAGAAGCGCATCAGGATATGCGGCAAGCCGGCGGTGCCGAAGATCAGCGCCAGGCCGAGCGATACCGCCGAGACTGGGTCGGAGACGAGCCCGCCCGGGCTCATGATGGCCGCGTGCTTGCCGTGGGCCTCGATGGCCTGCGCGAACAACGCATTCAGGCTGAAGCCGAAGCGGCTCATGACCATGAACGCCATGAAAGCGGCGCCCGCGAGCAGCAGCACCGCCTTGATGATCTGGATCCAGGTGGTGGCCAGCATGCCGCCGAAGAACACATAGACCACCATCAGCACGCCGACCAGCACGACCGCCGCCGTGTAGCTGAAGCCGAACAGCAGCTCCACCAGCTTGCCGGCCCCCACCATCTGCGATACCAGGTACAGCAGCACGATGACGATGGAGCTGGACGCGGAGAACGCGCGGATCGGGCGCTGCTGGAGGCGGTAGGAGACCACGTCCGCCAGCGTGAAGCGGCCCAGGTTGCGCAGCGGCTCGGCGATCAGGAACAGGATGATCGGCCAGCTGGCGAGAAAGCCGATGGAGTAGATCAGGCCGTCGTAGCCGCTGGTGAAGACCAGCGCGGAGATGCCCAGCAGGGAGGCCGCCGACATGTAGTCGCCGGCAATGGCCCAGCCGTTCTGCAGTGCGGTGATCTTGCCACCTGCTGCATAGTGGTCGGCCACGCTGTGGTTGCTCCTGGCGGCCCAGCGCGTGACCACCAGCGTGGCGGCGACGAACACCAGGAACATGGCGATGGCGATGACGTTCATGCCCTGGCCCACCGAGCTCTGTGCCGCGGACGCTGGCAAGGCCGCAAGCAGCAGGGCTGCGGCAGTGGCGGAGATGGAGAAAATGGCGGTTCGTTTCATTTTGCTGCCCCTTGCTTGAGCTCGCCGATGCGCTGGTCGTACACGGTGTTGGTGCGATGCACGTACACCGCCACCAGCAGGAAGGTCAGCGCGAACATGCCGAAGCCCACGGGAATGCCCACGCTCATGGGCTGGCCCAGGGTCAGCTGGCGGCCCAGCAGCGCGGGCCGGAAGGCGAGCGTGAGGATGTAGCCGAAGTACACCGCCAGCATGATGGCGGTCAGGGCCCACGCGAACCTGCGCCGCGCGCGCACCAGGGACTGGAATGCCGGATCGGCGAGCAGGGGATTCGGTGGGGGCGCGGCGAGCGCGGCGCTTTCGCGGGCGGCTGCGGCAAAGGTGGGGGCGGTGTGTTCCAAGGTTGTCTCCGTTGGGGGCGGTTGGTCTGGCGGGGGGCGGCGGCGCGCTCAGAAGCGCGTCGACACCGCCGTCTCGCGCATCACGGCTTCCGGCGTGCGATAGCGCTCGGCCATCTGACGATCGGTCTCGTTCTTGAGCTGCGCCTGCATATAGGCGCCGAGGTGGCGCGCGTGCTGGACGATGGCCGCGCCCACCTGCACGCGCTCGGCACTGTAGCTTTCCAGTGCGGCACTGACGCTGTCATGCGCTTGCAAGGCCTTGACCAGCGAGATGGCGTCGCCCGCGGCCTTGGTCACGCCCATGCCGCAGTGCGGGCGTGCCACGAAGGCGGCGTCGCCGAGCAGCGCCACGCGGCCGAAGGCCATGCTCGGCACCTCGAGGTCGAAGATGGGCTGGAACAGCGGCTGCGCGGCCTTGGTCACCACCTCGCCGAACTGGGGCGCCAGGTTGGCCAGCGCGGCTTCCTCCATGCTCGCCAGCACGTCCGGGCGGATCAACCCCGGCGGGATGCCGCCGGACCAGCGCTTGCCGCTGGCGTCGGTCAGCAGGTCGGGCAGGTCCACGTCTTCGCTGGTGGCGCGGTACCACACGAAATTGTAGCGGCGCTCGCCAACCCGGGTGCTGTTGCCCTGGCCCGCCACCGGGTAGCCGAGGATCTGCTCGCGCGGCGGCAGGCAGAAGGCGAACTTCTCGAACAGCATGTCGCGCGTGGCTTCGCTCAGGCTCGTTTCGTCCACCAGGCCGCGCCAGGCGATGTACCCTGCGTACTGGAGCCGGGCCTCGGGCAACAGGCACTCGCGCAACGCGGAGCGGAAGCCGTCCGCGGCGACCACAAGATCGGCGTGATGGACCGAGCCGTCGTCCAGCATCACCACGGCGTGACCGGGCTCGCTGCGCACTGACACCACATTGGCGCCCGTGCGGTACGTGCCCCCGGTGAAGGCGGACCGCAGCACGTGGTACATCTTGCCCCATGCCGTCAGCGTTTGCGGCAGCTCACGCTGGGACAGGATGCTGCCGTCCTGGCCCAGCGTCAGCCGGGACTTCACCTGCACGCCGATGGAGTCGTCCACCTCGACCCCGGCGGCGGCCAGGGCCTCGAACAATTCCGGATGTGTGACGATGCCCGCGCCGCGCCCGGCAAGGGCTTCGGGAACACGCTCGCATACCTCCACCTCCCACCCGCCGCGGGCGAGCAGGTTGGCCGCGAACAGCCCGCCCAGCGAGCCGCCCACGATGATGGCCTTCGGCCGTGTAGATAGGGTTGTCATAGTCAGTCTCCTGCCACTGCGGGGAGGGGCGCGCGCGCGCCGTTGCCCGGGATTTCAAGGCCCGCCACCTCGGCGGCGGGGTAGTTCAGTTCGATGGTGACGCCGGAAGGGTCCTCGATGAATACTTGGTGCAGGCCCAGGCTGGGGACGGTGCGGTCGCGCCACGGGATGCCCTCGGCTGCCAGCCTTGCCCACATCTGCGCCACGCCGGTGGCCAGGAACGCGATGTGGTCGATGGTGCCGGTGCCCGCCGCCGAGGGGGCGCGGTCGCCGAGGTAGGCGGATAGCCCGTCAGGGTTGTCGGGGTCGACACCGATGATGTGGACCGTACCGAAGTCACTTTCGTCCCCGCCCATGTACAGCCATGCGCCGGGGAAATCGAAAGGCGGGCGATAGCCTTGCTTGAAGCCGAGAATGCGTTCATAGAAGGCGCAGGATTGCTCGAGGTCCGTGGTGCGGATCGAGAAGTGCGCGAGCTTGCGGATTGCCATGGTTGCCTCTGTTATTGATCGATCGATTAGTGATCGTTTGATAAATTGTAGAACGATTGGATGGAACGGCCAAGAGCGGGCAAGGGGAGTACTTACCCTGATCGGTGTAGTGCGTGCCGGCTGCGCCACTTCTGCGCAGCGCAGCTCTGCTCCTTAGTGCAGTGCGATCCCCATGATGCGGTTACCCATGCGGATGCCCCACTGGGTCATCTGTTCGCCTTGCGCGTGTTCGCCCTGCTGCCAGATCTGTAGCGCCTGGTCCGGGTCGGCCGTGCCGTCGAGCGCCTTGGCCAGCGCCACGGCATTGGCCGCGGCCTTGGCGGTGCTGCCGGCGGTATGGGGACGGGGAATGAAGGCGGCATCGCCGGTCAGCAGTACGCGGCCGAACACCATGCGCGGCACCTGCAGGTCCTGGATGGCCTGGACGAAGATCTGACCGGTGTTGTCGATCAGCGCGCGGAACGCGGGGTTGGCGCGCGCGGCGGCGGTCTGGCGAAACCAGCTCTCCTGCTCAGTCGACAGCATGCCCGGCGGGATCGAATGGCTGCGGCGTTTTCCGTTGCGATCGGTGAGCACGGCATCGAGCGCCACGCCGGGCTCGGCCTTCAGGTACCACAGCCAGTTGAAGCGGCGCCGTCCGGACGCCGTAGCGCCGTCGGCACCGGGCACCATGTACTGCAGCATCATCGAGTCGTGGTCTTGCTGGAACACGAAGTTCTCGTGCAGCAGTGGCCTGGCCGCTTCGGGCAGACGGCCTTCGTCGACCAGGCCACGCCAGACGACATAGCCGGCATAGCTGGGGGCGACGCCGGGCAGCACGATCCTGCGCACCGTGGATCCGGCGCCGTCGGCACCGACCAGCAACTCACCGCACGCCTGGCGTCCATCGGCGAAGGTGGCGCAAACGCCGTGCTCGTGCTGCGCGATAGCGGTGAGCGCCGCGCCGCGGTGATAGTGCGCCGCCGGGAAATGATCCAGCAAGGCGGCATACAGCGCGTTCCACGAGGTCTGTGTCTGCGGCATGCGCTGGCGGTGGAGCACGTGGCCGCCGTGGTCCAGGAACAGCCGGTCGTGCGAGCGCACACCCAGCGCTCCGTGCGCCGCGATGCCGGCGAACGAGAACGCCCGCAGCACCTCCGGCTGCAACACAATGCCGCCGCCACGGCTGTCGAGGTCCGATGCCGAACGCTCGAACACGTCGACCTGCCAGCCCACGGTGCGCAGCGCGGTGGCGGTGAACAGGCCGCCCAGCGAGCCGCCTATGACCAGGGCCTTGCGCGGGCCGACGGAGGATGCGTCATTGGTGTTCATGTGTGGCTCCAGAGTGCGAGTGGATGGACTGCATCGTAGAAGCGTCCAGGCCCAGAGAGAATGCATGGCGGGGGCAAAGCAGTTTTGCGTGGGCGGCAACGGGGAGGGCGCCTTCGCCCCGCAAACCTGGCGTTGCGCGGCCGGCAACGCAGGTTTGCGCTGGCATGCCATTGCGCCGGTGCGGCCCGCCATCTACGCTGGCTCCATCACTTACGCAAGGAACCGTCATGAAACCCGTCGACACCCAGATCACCTATGACTTCATTTGCCCGTGGTGCTGGATCGGCCATCGCAACCTGAAGGCCGCCATTGAGCGCATGCCGACCGAGGCCGCTCCCACGATTTCTTATGTGCCCTATGAACTCAACCCGGGCATGCCGCTGGAAGGCGCCGATCGCAAGGCCTATCGCACCGCGAAGTTCGGCAACTGGGCCCGCTCGCAGGCCATGGACGCAGAGGTGGCGATGATGGGCCGGCGCACCGGGCTGGATTTCAACTATGACCTGATCACGGTCACGCCCAATACCCGGCTTGCGCACCGGCTGATGGCATTCGCCCAACAGACCGGCGACGCAGCCATGGCGGAGGCGTTGTTCGATGCCATCTTCGCTGCGTACTTTTCCCGCGGGGAGCACATCGGCCGGGTCGGTGTGCTCGTGCCGCTGGCCGTATCGGCCGGCTTCGATGCACAAGCCGTGCGCAGCCACCTGTCGGGCACCGACGGCGAAGCGGAGGTCGTGGCGGCACAAGCGAAGGCGCAGCGCGACGGCGTCCGCTCCGTGCCCACGATCCGGATCGGCAGTACCGCCATCGCTGGGGCGCAGCCGCCTTCGATCATGGAGAAGGCGTTGCAGGCGGCAGTCGGCGAAGCCCTTTGATAGCGAGCGCGCAGCACGCGCACCGGGCGGCTGCCGCAAAGAACCTGGAGAACACAAAATGAACAAGCAAGCGACCTTACATTACGTCTACGACCCGATTTGCGGATGGTGCTACGGTCTTGCGCCGCTCGTGTCGGCGGCCGACGAAGCCGGCCTGAGGGTGGTGCCGCACAGCGGCGGCATGCTGGCGGGAGATCGGGCGCAGAACATGTCCGCCGAATGGCGGGATTTCGTTCGCCCTCACGAGGAGCGCATCACCGCGCTCAGCGGGCAGCCATTCAGCGAGACGTACCAGCAGGGCACGCAGTTCGACTACGACGTCAGGCTGGATTCCGGCCCGCCCACCGCGGCGATGCTGGCCGCCGAATGCATCGCCGGCGCCGGGCTGAAGATGCTCGAACGCCTTCAGGCTGCGTACTACCGCGAAGGACGCCCGATCGCCGAGCGCAAGGAACTGATCCAGATTGCCGACGAACTGGGGCTCGATGCAGCGTCGTTCGCAAACGCCTACGACAAGGCGAGTTTGACGCTGCCTGACCACTTCGAGCGGACGCAGGCGCTACTCGAGGAGATAGGCGGCCGTGGTTACCCGGCGCTGGCCATCGAGCAGGGCGGCAAGATCTCGAGGCTGCGTCTGGGGCAGTATTTCGGGAAGCCGGAGCAGTTCAAGAAGGCAATGGGAGAGGTTTTGGCACAATGAGCGCGTGCTTCGGTGCAAAAATATGTCGGAAATGAGGCCCTGGAAACGGCTGGCAGACGCCATCGTCGATGTTTCAACATGGATGGCGCAGGTGTGCACTTATGCTCACTGTTCTAATTTGGAGCCTGCCTGGCGAGCAAAAGCTATGGTCACCATCTCGGGCTTCGGCATGTCCGGCTCGCCAATCCAAGCGGATAGAGCGCCAGCATGCTCGCGTTAGCTCACGGGTACGACATTTCTATTTGGCTCAAGTACGACATTACTATTTGGCCCTGACATGGCTTGTCTAGGCAAAGGCTGATTTAATCAGTGCGGCAGTCATCGTTGAGTGGCTCGTAAGCGTTGTCATGTGTGTGCCCGAGCGATGAATCAGAGATGAAGCGACAGATCAGTTTTGCGGAAGCGGAAAGCGACGGCAAGAAGCGCGTGACCCGTCGCCAACGACTGTCGGACGAAGCACTGGAAGATGCGCTGTACGACGGCATCGCGATGCGCACGTTTGCAGGAGCGGGCTTCAAACCACCCGGTGCCGGTTGACTTCCAGCCGATGCAATACGTGCGATGGCTTCTTCAAGACCCAGTCCCCGACCATTCGGCTTGTGGGAAGCCAGCAATGGCAGTGGCATTGGGCAATTCCCCCCGGTGCCACGGTCATAGCCGGAGCCCTTGTAGGCTTCGAGTCGGCAAATTCAGCTCGGGGCAGCCAAGCATCGGCGAATAACTTGTTTGCGCATGATCCATCCTGCACATGATAGCTCGCGCTGAATTCACCCACTCAGCTGCTAGCGCGCCTTTCCTGACGGGGAAGAATAGGCCGGGAGGGGGATGTATTCACAGAAGCTATCTCTGTTCCGGCTAAGATCATCCGGGCGGGCTAGATTCACAGAGTTAGTGAAAATATGGCGAAGTGCTGTAGGATAATTGAACTGTTATCTATAGACGGAGACCGAGATGGCTACCTACAAGCAATTGCTGGCAGAAAAGGAAAAGCTGGAAACCCAGCTCGCCGAAGTTCGTCAAAGCGAGGTCGCTGGAGTCATTGAGAAAATCCAGGCTTTGATGGCAGAGTATGAACTCACCGTCGATGACTTGGTGCCGAAACGACGCCGTGGACGCCCGGCGGCTAGTGACAAGCCTAAGGCTGCGGCGAAAGAGAAGGCCTCGCTGCCGCCAAAGTATATGGACGCCAAGACTGGTGCCACCTGGACCGGCCGTGGTCGGGCACCGGCGTGGCTAGGGAAGAATCGCGACAAGTTTCTGATTGCAGAGGCATGAGCCTGTTCACCATGGTCGGGTGATAGCGGTGAGCCGGAAACGAGCGGGACGCCGCCGCGGTGGCATCCCATTTGATGACTTGCATGGTGGGCGAGGGTGACAGTGCTCGGTGCGGGTCGATGGTTGAGCTGCGCTACAGCCGTTCGCTCACTTCATGGGCAGCCAGCAACTGTGAGATCCCGGACAACCCCATTGCCTCGGCCATCTCGCGTGGGGTTTCGCAGTCGTCGATGCGCGTCCGGCTAGCTGCGTCCGCACCAGCCGCCAGCAGCATCTCTACCGCAGGCAAATTGCGCACGCTCACGGCCATGTGCAGTGCGCTGTAGTCGTTGATGCCGCGCTGCGCAGGATCGGCGCCGAAGGCCAGCAGCAGCCTGAGCACCTCGATCACATCCGTTCGTGCGGGTGCGCCTGGCCGGGCGAGACTACATGAAAGCGCCGCAATCAGCGGTGGAAAGCCCGCGTGATCCACCGGCCGGGGATCCGCCCCGATCTCGAGCAGGGTGCGGATAAGGGACAGCGGGCTATGGTAGATCGCGTACTCCAGGCAAGCCCCAATCCCCGGCGGCATGGGTCCGTTGGGAATGCATGCCGGATCATCAACCGCCGCCCGCAGCGCGTCGAGGTCGCCGGTGCAGAAGGCCGCATGGATCTTCACGAACCGCCGGTATCCCACGCATCGCTCGATGTCTGGCTTCTTCATTCTTCATTTCATGTCGCCTGATCTGGCACCATTGTAGCTTTCGGGAGGGAGCCTCGGGGCGAGGATCAACGCGGCGATTTCGCTTGGCTGCTCACGTGGGCACGGTGGGTGATGGTCCATGGCGAGCATCCTTTGATCACAAAAATGCAATTAATCGCCAGGATTCCTACCCCAACCTTAAACCGGGGTTTGGCAGCACAAGCTACCTGCCTGGGGAGGGGGCCGGACGGGCTCTCAGCATCAGGGGGACGCCCATCCTTCACTGACGCACCTGTGTGGCTTCGTGCCGTGCAGCGTCCTCGCTGTGCAAATCGGCGCAGGTGGTGCCGAATCCCATACCACGCGGTGGCGAACGTCGTCCTGTCCGCCCACCGTGCAGCAGAACTAAACCGCGATTTTTCCGGGCGTGGGGGAAGCGGGTTATTTCACGAACGTGAATGGTGTGCCAAGAACGCGAGCATCAGCAAATCGATGTTCGCGATGCTTTACTGAAGATGAGGGACGGCCCCTCGAAGTCGGCTTGCAGGAGCCGGCTTCAAACCGCCACAAGCTGCGTGGGTAAAGAGCCCTCGTGGTGAGCGTTGTTGGAAAAGTCGGGGGGAAACCCCGGCAGGTGGGAGTCAAAGAGACGAACGTGAGTGAACCGCTGATGACGTGTCGTAATCGTGATAATCGATGTCAAAACCGGGGGGCTTTCATGCTCCGGGACAAGTTTGGGCGATGCCTGCTGACGGCCCACTCGGCATCCGGCATAAAGGCGGCGTGACTTTGACTCAGGCTTCAGTAAGGAACTTGGGAACCTGTCGTCCCGATGCGAAGGGAGAAATCCAAGCGGAAGGCCTCCGCAAGGATGAGAGTACCGATGCGGGGCACAGGGGCGGAGACGTCCGTAGTGTGCGCTGAGCAGCGCGTTGTTCAGGAGGGTTGAAGTCCCTCTGGCGCCCGGATGAGGGGTGCCATATCCG